>JAPKZC010000967.1:967-7822 GCA_026394025.1 Candidatus Solibacter sp. | reverse complement strand
CGCTCAACGACGCCGCCAAACCGGTGAAGGGCTCGAAGATTCACGTCATGGGAGTGGCCTACAAGCGCGACATCGACGACATGCGGGAATCTCCCGCGCTGGACGTGATGATGCTGCTCCAGCGCCGCGGCGGAATGGTCACCTATAGCGACCCGCACGTGCCGCGACTTCGCCTGGAGGGGATGGAGTTGGAGTCCTTGCCGGAAACCGCCGCCGCCGAAGCCGATTGCGTGGTGATCATCACGGACCACCGCTCCTTTGATTATGCGGGGCTGGTGGAGCGTTCCCGCCTGATCGTGGACACGCGCAACGCGCTCAAGGGAGTGAACTCAACTAAGATCGTTCGTTTGTAACGTTTGTGGATTTTCGCCGTAGCTCCAAAGACTGACTTGACGCTCGGTAACCTGCGGCCTCGGACACGCACTTTAGAGGGCAGCAGGTGTCTGGCTATTAAGAGAACGATGGTCTAGATCCAACCCCGCTGTTGGGATGGACCGCTGTCATGCCGGAAAACTGGAACTCCCCCAATAATCGATCCAACTTCCCCAACATCCCCCGCAATCCGGTGTACGTCCGCAACCGGGAAACCATCCCCGAAGCCACCCGCGGCTGGTCCGGATCCAGCTCCCACGGGTGGAAGTAGATGCAGGCCGGCTGACGGTCGTCCCGATTGATCCGCCGGATCCCCGCCGCCGTATAGCGATACGGCAGCAGGCGCAGATACCCGCCCCCGCCCACCGGCACCACGCGGTGAGCCCATAACCTCACGGTCGCCGGCGGCACCTCTAGAATCCGCCCTGAGGGCGTATCGATCAGCGTCGCATGCCGCTCAAACGCCGGAATTCCATACCGATCGTGGGCAATCGGATAAATGCTGGAATCGTGGGTGAATCCCAATTGCACAAGTATTTCCAGTGCCCACCAGGAAGCTTGGGTGATCGAATAACTGGGTGCCCGGTAGACCTTTGGCGCGATCCCGCAAGCGTCCCGGATTACTGCCATCGCCCGTTCCGTGTCTTCGCGGAACGCCGCCGGCGTGAGATCGTAGACCAATTGATGGGAGTAGCTGTGACACCCAATCTCGTGTCCCGCCGCCACAATCTGCTGGACAAGTTTCGGATATCGCTCCGCCAGCCACCCCAGGACAAAGAACGTGGCTTTCACGCCGTGGCGATCGAGCAGGTCCAACACGCGCCGATTCTGCTCTTCTATGCGAGAGGGAAGCGCCGCCCATCGGTCCGGTCCGACGGAAGCCTGCACTTCCGAGGGATGGAAGTACTCCTCCACATCGACAGTCAGGATGTTCCGCATCGCATCACTCGTCCTGCGCGCACCCTCTTCCATATCTGCTGGTTTGATTCTATTCCATTCGCCTGCGCAAAGATGTGACAATCCCTCAACGCCGCTGTCGTCCTCCGGGGCACCCAGCACCGGCAACCCGGCGCTGCCCTGCTAAACTAAAGAAAGCACACCCCCTATGACCAAACCCCTGGAGCGTCAACAGGCGCTGAGAGACAGCCTGGAACAACGCATACTTGTTCTCGACGGGGCCATGGGCACCATGATCCATGAGGCACCTCTCTCCATTGAGATCGACTACCTGGGGCGGGAGAACTGTCCGGAGATCCTCAACGTCACGCGGCCCGGCGTCATCCAGGATATCCATCGCCAGTACCTGGAAGCCGGCGCCGACATCATTGAG
Source organism: Candidatus Solibacter sp. (assembly GCA_026394025.1). Lineage (GTDB taxonomy): Bacteria > Acidobacteriota > Terriglobia > Bryobacterales > Bryobacteraceae > Solibacter. The sequence goes on along the minus strand of JAPKZC010000967.1, from coordinate 6,120 downwards.
ACCAACACTTTCGGGGGTACGCGGATCGCCTTGGCGGACAACAAGCTGGAAGACCGCGCGTACGAACTCAACTTCGCCGCCGCCACGCTGGCGCGGGAGATTGCGGATCAGTATTCCACGGCCGCCCAGCCGCGCTTCGTCGCCGGTTCCATCGGCCCCACCAACAAGGATCTCAACATCACCGGCACCACCACCTTCGCCGAGCTCCGCGCCGATTACTACTTGCAGGCCAAAGGCCTCATCGAGGGCGGGGCCGACTATCTGCTGATCGAAACCTGCTTCGATACGGGCAGCCTCAAAGCGGGACTGGTGGCGGTGGAACAACTGGGGCGCGATCTCGGCATGGAGATTCCAGTGGTGGCGAGTGTCACCATCGAACGCACGGGGACCATGCTGGGCGGGCAGCCCATCGACGCCCTTTACGCCTCCATCGAGAACCACCGCCTCCTGGCCGTGGGCATGAACTGCGCCACCGGTCCGGACCTTATGACCGACCACATACGGACGCTCAACGAGATGTCGTCGCACCGCATCTCGTGTTATCCGAATGCCGGCTTGCCGAACTCCGAAGGGAAATTCGGCGAGACCCCGGAATCCCTGGCGGCGCAACTGGAGAAGTTCGCCGATCGCGGTTGGCTGAATTTCGTAGGCGGATGCTGCGGCACCACGCCCGCGCACATCCGCGCCGTCGCCAGGATGGCGCAGGGCAAGCGCCCTCGCGCGCTGCCGGGACGCCACCATCGCGCCTACTATTCAGGCATCGAGTTGGTGGAGGCCGAGGAAAGCAACCGGCCGCTCCTGGTAGGCGAGCGCACCAACGTCATCGGCTCGCGCCTCTTCAAGAACCTGGTGGCCGCGGAAAAATGGGAAGAGGCCACCGACATCGCACGGCGCCAGGTGCGCAACGGCGCGCACGTGATCGATGTGTGCTTGCAGAGCACCGACCGCGAAGAGATCGAGGACATCCCGCCCTTCTTCGAGAAGCTGATCCGCAAGATCAAGGCGCCCATCATGATCGACACCACCGACCCCAAAGCGGTGGAACTGGCGCTCACCTACTGCCAGGGAAAGAGTATCATCAACTCGGTCAATTTGGAAGATGGCGAAGAAAAGTTCCAGCGCCTGTGCCCCATCGCGAAACGTTTCGGCGCGGCCCTCGTGGTTGGGTCCATCGACGAAGACAAATTGCAGGCCCAGGCCTTCACCCGCGAGCGCAAATTGGCGGTGGCGCGGCGCAGCGTGCAGTTGCTGACGGAGAAGTACGGAATCCCGGCGGAGGACATCATCATCGACCCGCTGGTGTTCCCGTGCGCCACCGGCGACGTGAACTACATCGGCGGCGCGGTGGAGACCATCGAAGGCATACGGTTGGTCAAAGAGAACATCCCGTACGTCAAGACCGTGCTCGGCATTTCCAACATCAGCTTCGGGCTGCCGGCGTCGGCGCGCGAAGTGGTCAACTCAGTCTTCCTCTACCATTGCACCAAGGCCGGCCTCGATCTCGCCATCGTCAACGCGGAGAAACTGGAGCGCTTCGCTTCGCTGCCCGAAGAAGAGCGGCGGCTGGCCGAGCACCTGCTGTTCAATACGCCGCCCGCCGATGCGGACGACGAAACGCTGCGTACCGCGCCGGAAGATTGGCGCGCCCAGACGGCGGAGCAGAAGGCGGCCATCAATCAGTTCCACATCGCGGCAGTCACGGAGCATTTCCGCAAGACCGGGGCGCGCGTCAAGCAGCACGCGGAGGACCTGCCGCTGGAACAGCGCCTGGCCAACTACATCATCGAAGGCACCAAGGACGGCCTGATCGCCGACCTGGATCGCAAGCGGGCCGAGGGCGCGACGCCGCTCGAAATCATCAACGGACCGCTCATGGGCGGCATGAGCGAGGTCGGTCGCCTGTTCAACAACAACGAGCTGATTGTGGCCGAGGTGCTGCAATCGGCCGAGGCCATGAAGGCGGCGGTCAACCACCTCGAGCAGTTCATGGAGAAGGCGGACATGGCGGCCCGCGGCAAGGTGATCCTCGCCACGGTCAAGGGCGACGTGCACGATATCGGCAAGAACCTGGTGGAGATCATCCTCGCCAATAATGGATACGACGTGGTCAATCTGGGAATCAAGGTGCCGCCCGACGTGTTGATTCAGGCGTGCCTGGAGCACCACCCGGATGCCATCGGTCTATCCGGCCTGCTGGTCAAGAGCACGCAGCAGATGGTGATCACGGCCACCGACCTGAAGGCGGCCGGAATTCTCGCGCCCATCCTGGTGGGCGGCGCGGCGCTCTCCGAGAAGTTCACTCGCACCAAGATCGCTCCGGCGTATGGCGAGGCGGTCTGCTACGCCAAGGATGCCATGACCGGACTGAGCCTGATGAATCGCCTGATGGACCCGGCGGAGCGCGGCGCCACGCTGGCCAGCCACACGTTCACCGCTGCGCCCGCTTCGGTAGAGGCTCTCGTGGAGCCGCTCGCACCCGTGACCACGCGGCGCAGCCGTAAAGTGCGCACGCTCCTGCCCATCCCACCCGCACCGTATCTGGATCGCAGGGTACGCGACGTGCCTAACCTGGCCGAGGTGTGGAGCTACATCAACCCGTTCATGATCTACGGACGGCATCTCGGGTACAAAGGCAATTTCGAGAAGGCCTTGGCGGAGCACGAAGAGAAGGCGCTCGAACTGTTCCACAACGTGGAGGAGGTCAAGCGCGCAGCCGCGCACTTCATGAAGGTGCAAGCCGTGTGGCAGTTCTTCGAAGCCGGGCGCGACGGCAACGCCATCCACCTCTTCGCGCCGGCGGGCGACGCCCCCATCCACACTTTCCGCTTCGGCCGGCAGCGCCGCGAAGACGGGCTCTGCCTGAGCGACTACATCCTTGAAAGCGATGACGGCAAGCGCGATCATCTCGCGCTTTTGGTGGTGACCGCAGGCTCCGGCATCCGCGAAAAGAGTGAGCAGTGGAAGAAGGAAGGCGCGTTCTTCAAGGCGCATGCCATCCAGGCGTTGGCCATCGAAACCGCCGAAGCAACGGCGGAGTGGCTGCACCGCCGCATCCGCGAGGATTGGGGTTTCCCCGACGCGCCCACCGTGACCATGCATGATCGCTTCACCTCCCGGTATCACGGCAAGCGCTACAGCTTCGGCTACCCGGCGTGTCCCAACCTGGACGATCAGCAGGGCGTGTGGAAGCTGCTGCGGCCCGACGATATCGGCGTCCATTTGACCGAAGGCATGATGATGGAGCCGGAGGCCAGCGTGAGCGCCATCGTCTTCCACCATCCCGATTGCGCCTACTTCACGGCGGATGAAGGCCAGAACGAGTAAAGGCCTAACCCACGCCGACAGCGCCTTGCGGACACAACTCGTGGAACCGGGCTTTCACCCTCGACCTCAACGACCGGAACTCCGCGGCGGGCACACGAAGCTCACGGCAGATTCGCCGGTCGTCGTGACCCTGAACAAAGAAACGGTCCATGCTCTCGCGTTCGTTCGGCGAAAGGCACAGTAGCAGATCCTGCATTACTTGCCGGTGCTCATCGGTCACGCAGGGTAGACTGCTACTGTCAGCGGTGTGTCCAGGCATTTGCTGGTCTTGGATCTCGCGAATGTGGGTCGTCAGGTGCATACGCACGTACTGCACCAGCCGCACCGGATTGCCGAGGTCGCCGCTCTGAATCCCGCGAACCACCCGGTCGAACACCTCGCGCACGCAGTCATCCACTTGCCAGGCATGCAGCTTGCGGGCCACAAGGAACCGTATGCCGCAGCTCAGTAGCCCGTGAAGTTCCTCCACGCCGGCGAAACCTCCCTGACGCACCCTGTCAACCAGAGGTCCTGGGTGGACGTAGACAAGATCAATTGGCCGCGGAGTTCGCATGGGGATCACATCAAAGCTGATTTATCGGTGCTCTGGCGCCGGTCAGCGGATGCCAGGGCCACGCCGGCCCCTTCGCGCCGCTGAGTGATCTCGCGCTGCTCGGCTAGATAACACTCCAATTCTCGGATCGCGCTGTTGATCCGGCAAATCAGGCTGACGAGGTGAGTCTTCTCTGTCGGTGAGGGTCGGGCCATGGGTCGTTTCTCCGGTTAAAAGGGTCGACACGAACTATCGAACGCGAATCACTGTGCAGTTCGACTTCCGCAACGCGCCATACGAACAAGTATCATCTTTGCCGCACTTTAACATCTCTTCGCCATTTCTTCTGGCGTTTCATAGGTCTTGTTATGAGTCACCGAAGTCGCAGAAATGCGGCACCCCGAAGCACCCCGACCGAGGGGTGCTTAGCCGCTTTGGAGATCTCGCGACCCAGTTTCACCATTTCGGTTAGGCAGCCCCGACCCGTGCGCGCGACAATCTCATGATGTTATGATGGCGCTGACTGCGAAGCCCGTCGCGGGCACACTGCGCCTTGGTTGGATGGTGGCGGCGGCCATTGCACACACTATTGAGATTAAGACAGGCCGAGGCGGAATGACGGTTCTGGTGGTCGATGATGACGCGTCCGTGGCGGAGTTTTGCCGCCATGTCCTCTCCAGCGCCGGACACGCCGTTCTGACTGTGGCGTCCGGGAAGGCGGCACTGGCCGCTCTGGATGAACACGAGATCGACGTCGTGCTAAGCGATGTGAGAATGCCGGGCATGGACGGCGTGGACCTGCTCCGATCCATATCGCCCGGCAATACCGGCCCGGACGTGGTGCTCATGACCGGGTTCGCCTCCATTTCGTCCGCTGTCGAGGCGATCCGCCTGGGCGCATATGACTATCTCGTGAAACCGTTCGTGGCAGACCAGCTCGATGCCACGCTCCAGCGCCTGGCGGAACTTCGCGCCGTGCGGGCCGAAAACCTGGTACTAAAGTTCCAGCTCGATTCAGAGCGAGGCAATGGAGGGATGGTCGGCGCATCGCCGGCTATGCTGGCCGTGTTTAAGGGGATTCCCCGGATTGCCGGGAAGCGCCACCCGGCGCTGATAACCGGCGAGACCGGAACGGGCAAGGAACTGGTGGCGCGGGCCATCCACCATCAGGGGACGGACAAGGATCGGCCCTTCGTCGCAGTCGATTGTGGCGCCCTGTCGGCCGATATCGTGGAAAGCGAGCTCTTCGGGCACGTGCGCGGGGCCTTTACCGGCGCCATCGGAGACCGGCTGGGCC
>JAPKZC010000967.1:0-954 GCA_026394025.1 Candidatus Solibacter sp. | reverse complement strand
CCGCGCGCGGCACGCTCTTCCTCGACGAAGTGGGCGAACTCCCGCTGGCGATGCAGGCGAAGTTCTTCCGGGTTCTCCAGGGCGGTGAGTTCCGGCCCCTCGGCGGTGACGCGGTGCGTAAGTTCGAAGGGCGTGTCATAGCTGCAACCAACCGCGATCTGGAAGCGGCCGTCCATGCCGGATCGTTCCGGCCCGAGTTGTACTTCCGGTTGTGCGTGCATCCGGTCCATGTGCCCCCGCTACGCGCGCGGAAGGGCGACGTTCCGGCGTTGATCCGGCATTTCATCCACAAGCACGGCGGGGACGATGTACTGGCCATCACTCCCGCCGCGGTGGAGGAACTCGCGGCCTACCACTGGCCCGGCAATGTGCGCGAACTGGAAAACTGCATTCTCAACATGTTGGCAAACTGCGAAGAGCGCGTCCTCGATTCGGGAGACATTCCGAAGGCTCTCCGGATGGCGCTGCGCGACGAACGGTCGGGCGGCCGAACGCCGCTGGAGGATGCCGAACGCGCCGCCATCGTCGCGGCGCTTGAGGAAAGCGGCGGCAACATCGCGGAAACGGCGCGCCAGTTGGGCATCGCGAAAGCCACACTGTACCGCAAGATGAGCGCCCATGCTTTAACGCCGCCGAACCGCTGAACTACCCACCCCGCCCCGGCGGTGGACGATTCCAGGAATCCAGTTCCCGCCCAGGAGCATCCAAGCAGCGGTGGAATCCAACCCGAATCAATCGCATCGGGTAGTCATCATCGGCGGAGGGTTTGGCGGGTTGTATGCTGCCAAAGCGCTCGGCCGCGCACCCGCATCGGTAGCCCTCGTTGATCGTCGCAACTTTCACCTCTTCCAGCCACTCCTCTATCAGGTGGCCACCGGAGGGCTCTCGCCCGGCGAAATTGCCTCGCCCTTGCGTGTCGTGCTCAGGAACAATCGCAATACCGAAGTGCTGCTG
>JAPKZC010000528.1:4289-5413 GCA_026394025.1 Candidatus Solibacter sp. | reverse complement strand
TTCTGCGTCCCACCGCCAACCAGCACGCCCTGGAACAGGCCGATGGAACTCCGTTCTTTGTCATTGGGGATACCTGGTACGCCACCGGCGCCAACCGTTTCCGCTGGTATGACGATGACCAGGAGCGGCCCATGGGGCCCACCGCCGGATTCAAGGACTACGTGCGGTATCGCAAAGCCCAGGGCTACAACTGGGTGAACATCATCGCGGCGTTTCCCAACTGGATGACGGATGGTGCGCCCTGGAACGTGGTGATGAACGATCTTGAAAAGACCACGCTGCGCTCCGCCTGGCTCGAATTCGGCACGGGCAGCGCCAAGAATATGGATAACGAAGGCGGCCGGCCCTTCGTGTTCCCCGGCAAGGTGCCGGGATACGAGAACATGTTTCCCGACGTGGACCGCGTCAACCCTGCCTACTTCCGCTACGTGGACCGCAAGATCGACTACCTCAACGAGCAGGGTTTCGTCCCCTTCATCGAGGTCTCCCGCAGAGATGCCAGCCTGGTTTGGAAGAAGTTCTACCAGTGGCCGGATTCCTACTCGCGGTTCATCCAGTACATCTGGTCGCGCTACCAGGCCAACAATACGGTGCTCAGCCCGATCCACCTCGACATCATCAGCCAGTCCGTTTCCCCCGACGACTTTACGGCTGCGATTCAGGTGGTAATGAAGAAATATGGACCGCCGCCTTTCGGCACCCTGCTCTCTTCCAATGCCAACCCCTCCACCCTCGAAAACTGGGGCGACGATTCCTGGGTGACGCTGCACCAGACCGGCAACATGCGAGAGCACAACAACTACTGGTACCTGACCGAGATTTTTCACGCCCCCAACCCGAAGCCGGCGCTGAATGGCGAGCCTTACTATTCCGGTTACGTGGATGCACGCGGGCTGAATGGCGGATACAAGTTCGGGGCGACGGGCGGCACAGAGAAAGACGATCAGTTCGTGCGCTCCTCCATGTACGGCAGTTTTCTTTCGGGTGGGCTCGGCGGGCACGTCTACGGAGCGGAAGGCATCTGGGGAGCGGACATCGAGCCGGTTGCTCCCATCAAGATGTGGGACGCCTTCCAATGGAATTCCGGCGCGCAAATGCGCCACCTGCGCACCTTTGCGTTATCC
>JAPKZC010000528.1:0-4257 GCA_026394025.1 Candidatus Solibacter sp. | reverse complement strand
TACCAGGATCTGGTGCCCAACGCCGACCTGGTATCTCCCAACAAGACGGCCGAGATTCGCGCCTATGAAGGCTGGGCCTACAGTGCGCGCACGGCGGACCGCAACATCTTCCTGGCGTATTTCGAAAAGGGCTGCCGCCGCAGCCAGATCCGCGGGGCAAAACTGAACGCGATGTACCGCGCCGAGTGGTACAACCCGCGCGACGGGACATGGCAGGACGCCGCCAACGGCAGGCTCCGCTCCAGCGTCATCGGGATCATCATGCTTCCCGAATTCCCGGCGGATCTCGACTGGGGGCTGCGCCTCACCTACGAGGGTCCCGCGCCGCCTTCCCAAGGCCGCGGCGGCCGCGGTAACTGAACCGGAAGAGTCACTCGATCGGAGGTATTCATGGCGTCACTTACTCTGGCAGTCGGCTGCGACCATGCCGGATTCCCGCTCAAAGGCGCGGTCATCGACTTCCTGCGCAGCCAGGGCCACACCGTGGAAGATTGCGGGTCCTACGACCCCGCGCCGGTGGATTTCCCGGACATTGCCAGCGCCGTCTGCGACCTGGTACGTAGCGCGCGCGCGGCGCGCGGCATTCTGGTCTGTGGCACTGGAGTCGGCGCCTGCATTGCCGCCAACAAGATCCCCGGGATTCGTGCCTCGGTCTGCCACGATATCTACTCCGCCCACCAGTGCGTGGAGCACGATGACGTGAATGTGGTTTGTATCGGAGCGCAGGTGGTGGGGCTGAAAGTTGCCGAAGACTGCCTGCGCGCTTTTCTGGCGGCCGAGTTCAGCACCGAAGAACAGTTCCGCAACCGGGTGGTGAAACTAGCCCGCCTGGAGCGCCTGGCGGCGTTGGAGTTGGCCGGCACTGCCGGTGAGAACCAGTGACCGCCCCGCCGGGAACCCAAGCCCGCGTTCCGTGGGGCTTGGTGTCCCTCCTGGTGGTCGCCATGGTGGTCAGCTTCTTCGACCGCGGGAATCTCGCGGTCTCCGCGCCCGTACTGGCTCCCGAACTGGGGATTTCGCCATGGGGCGTGGGCGTGCTGCTCTCCGCGTTCTTCTGGACCTACGCGATCGGCCAGATTGGAGCCGGCTGGCTGGTGGACAGGGCCGAGGTGCGCTGGGTATACGCGGGAGGGTTCCTCCTCTGGTCGGCCGCCACCTTGGGCACCGCGTTCGTCGGGTCTTTCGGCGGCCTGCTGGCCATGCGGCTGCTGCTCGGCATCGGAGAATCGGTCACCTACCCGGCCAGTTCCCGCATTCTGGCCGCCGTGGTGCCGGAACACCGCCGCGGCTTGGCCAACTCCCTGGTGGATCTGGGCGCCAGATTAGGTCCGGCCGCCGGCACCATGTGTGGTGCCCTGCTGGTGGCCAGCCTCGGCTGGCGCGGGCTCTTTCTGATCACCGGCGGCGCCGGGCTGGTCTGGCTGGTGCCGTGGCTGTTGAGGGCGCCGCGCGTGCTCGTGTCCACGGCGACAGCGAAACACGTTGCGGGACCCAGTTGGGGGCAACTCCTTCGCAGAAGGTCCTTCTGGGGCACCTGCGGCGGATTGTGCGGCGCCAACTATGCCTGGTACTTTCTGTTGAGCTGGTTGCATTCCTACCTGGTCCGCGAACGCCATTTCACTTTGAATTCGGTGGCCCTTTGGGGCGCCCTGCCCTATCTCTTCATGGCGGTCTCCTCGTTGGCCGGAGGCGTCCTGGCCGACCGCTGGATCTCCCGTGGCGGCGTGCCGGTGCGCGTGCGTAGAGGCTTCCTGGTGACGGGGTTGATCCTCACCTCGGCGATCCTCCCTTCCGTTCTGTTGCCCCGCGTGGAGTGGGCCGTTGCCGGCCTGTTCGTGGCGTGCCTGGCATTCGGCATCTACGCCTCCAACCTGTTTTCGCTGACCCAGACGCTGGCCGGCCCGGAAGCTGCGGGACGCTGGACCGGACTCCAAAACGCATGCGGCAACCTGGCCGGAATCGTCAGCCCGATGCTCACCGGCTGGCTGGTCACCAGGACCGGCGGGTTCACCGCGGCATTCCTCGCCGCCAGCCTGGCATGCCTGCTCGGCGCCGCCAGTTTTGGCCTCCTCGTGCGTGAGCAGGAGCGAGTTTCGCCGCAGCCGTTGGTAAGATAGACTTCTGTGCCAATGGACCTTCCCGCGCGAATAGGCAAGTACGAACTGCAGGAATTCCTCGGTGGCGGTATGTCGCACGTCTACCGGGCGGTCGATACTTTGATCGGACGCACCGTGGCGGTCAAAATTCTGACCGATGCCGGCTGCCAGGATACCGAGGTCAAGGAGCGGTTCCTGGCCGAAGCGCGCATGGCCGGAAGCCTCACCCACGATAACGTCCTGGGCATTTACGATTTCGGCGAAGACGATCAGCAACGGCCATTCATGGTGATGGAGTTCCTGCGCGGCGAAGATCTGCGCCACGCTCTGCGCAACGGGAACACCGGCGACCTGCGCAACAAATTGAAAATCGCCGCACAGGTGGCCCGCGCGCTGGGATACGTCCACACCCAGAAGATCATCCACCGCGACCTTAAGCCGGACAACATTCACATCAACACCGCGGGCGTGGTCAAGCTGATTGATTTCGGCATCGCCAAGACCGAAGGCTTGCAGATGACGCGCGCCGGATACGTTCTCGGCACGCCGTTCTATATGGCGCCGGAGCAGGTGCTCGGCGAGAATATCACCGAACAGGTGGACGTTTATGCCTTCGGCGTACTGCTCTTCGAACTGCTCACCGGCAGGAAGCCGGTGGATGCGGAGGCCGTGGAGCGCATCTTCTATAGCATCCTGAACGAACCGTTGAAGATGGAGCCGCTGCACGAGGCGGGCGCACCGCAATCGGTCTGCGACCTGGTGGCGCGCTGCACGGCCAAGAACCCGGCGGCGCGGCCGCAGGGGTTCGCGCCGGTTTCCGCGGAGCTTGACCGCTTGATCGCGGAGTTCGACGCACCCACCATGGTGCTGCCCACCGTGCCCGCGCCGGCGGCTATCGTGGTCGAACCCCCACCTCCCGCCGCGTCCCGGCCCGCATGGCTGGTGCCCGGGATACTGGTGTTGATTGTGGCACTGGCCGCGGGTATTTACTTCGCCACCAGGACGGGCAACAGGCAAGCGGAACCGCCGCCGGCGCTCGCCAAGACCATCGCCATGAAGGGCGGCGAAATGGTGCTGGTGGAGGCGGGCGCTTTTCTCGCCGGCGAGAAGAAAGAACCGGATTCGCTGCCCGCGTTTTATATCGATAAGACCGAAGTCTCTAACGCCGCCTACGCGCAGTTCTGCGCAGAGACGAAGCACGCCCTGCCCAAGGGCTTTGCGGCAGACAAGCCTGATTACCCGGTGGTCAATGTCCTGATCCTCGATGCGCGGGCATTCGCGGAATGGGCCGGCAAGCGCCTTCCCAAGGGCCGCCAGTGGGAGAAAGCGGCCCGTGGCACGGATGGCCGGCTCTTCCCCTGGGGCAACCAGCCCGAAGAGGCGCGCGCCAACGTCGGCAGCGGCAAACTGCTACCGGTTTCCGCTCTCCCCAACGGCGCCAGCCCCTGTGGAGCACTCAATATGTCGGGCAACGTGTGGGAATTGGTGGATGAAGTGAGCCCGCCGGGTCCGCAGACTTTCCAGAGGCTGACCAGTCAATTCAAGGAGCTCAAGCTCGCGCCGCCCACTCGCGAAGAGCCGTGGTACATGGTGCGCGGCCAATCCTTCGATGCCGGGGAAAAGCTCGAACCAGGCGGTCTCTGGGACATTTCCACCGTGCCCGAGCGCCTCGCGTCCATCAATACCGGGTTCCGCTGCGTCAAGGACGCGAAGTAGCCGGTGGCATAAGGCTCCGCCTTGTGCATCCGAGCGCGGCTCGGACGTCCGGGCTTCGCCCGGATGGACAAGCCGGAGGCTTATCCCACCTGCGCTAAAATCGGAATTGGTTCCCCTATGGACCTTCCTGCCGCCGCCAATCCCGCCACCGCGCGAGATATCATCCTCGAGATCGTCCGTAACATGCGCGAAGGTCTCGAGCCTCTGCACTACTCCACCCTTCCGCCGGCCATCTTCCACGTCTACCTGCATACCGGCGACATGGAACGGCTGCGCGGAATTCTGCCGCGCATCCTCGACGAAGCGCGCCGCGCGCTCGATGCCGAGCTCGAAACCCTGAACCGCGCTTCGCTGGGCGAGCGCCTGAAACTGGCACGGCGCGCCAACGCGAAGATCGTGCCGCCCGAGGGCGGCTGGCAGATTCGCATTCTGGAAAACACCGACG
>JAPKZC010000670.1 GCA_026394025.1 Candidatus Solibacter sp. | reverse complement strand
AAATTCCGCTCATGGCCGGCACCCCCGGCACCAACAACACCTGGGCGCCCGAAATCTACTGGGACTCCCTCAAATCCAAATGGCTGATCGTCTGGTCCAGCACTATCGCCGGCCAGCAGGAAGGCAACCGCCTCTACAAATCCTTCACCACCGATTTCAAGGCCTTCACAAAGCCCGAAATCTTCTTCGACCCCGGCTACGTAGTCATCGACGCCACCATCCTCCAGACCAACGGCAGGTACTACCTCGTCTTCAAAGACGAACGCCCCGAGCCGCTCCGCAAGCAGATCAAGATCGCCGAGGGCCCCACGCTCGAGGGTCCCTGGACGAACGTCAGCGAGGCTCTCACCGAGGCCTGGTCCGAAGGTCCCTCCGCCATCAAAGCCGGCAGCGAGTACATCATCTATTACGACCACTACCGCGAGCCGCGCCGCTACGAAGCCATCCGCTCCACCGATCTGAAGACCTGGACCTCCGTCACCGATCGCATGCAGTTGCCGCAGGATTCCAAGCACGGCAGCTTCCTCGCCCTCACGGATGACGAACTCCGCCGCCTCGAATCCGCCCACGGTTCGCCCTGGGCCGCAGTCTCGCAGTCTCTCCCCGATCTCTACCAGGACGAAAGATACGGCGATCCGCCCTTCCTCACTGAGCCCGGCTGGCGTTCCCTTCTCAACGGCCGCGATCTCTCCGGCTGGCACGCCGAAAAGAACGCCGCTGACGAGTGGTTCGCCTCCCCCGGCGTCACCTGGCGCCGCGTCTTCTCGCCCACCCACCTCAACGCCAGATCCGCCCCCGGCGACCGCATCGTCAACGGCAAGGAAGGCAAGACCGCCAACTTCGTCACCGATGAATCCTTCGGCAGCTTCGAGCTCTACCTCGAATTCATGCTCGCTAAAGGCTCCAACTCCGGCCTCTATCTCCACGGCCTCTACGAAATTCAGATTTTCGATACCTACGGCTTCGATGGGCCCCTCACCTCCGGCGATCTGGGCGGTATCTACGATCACCAGCCGCCCTCTCGCAACGCCGCCCGCCCGCCCGGTGAATGGCAGTCGCTGCGCGTCTGGTTCCAGGCGCCTCAGTTCGATCTCGCCGGAAAGATGATGGCGAATCCGAGAATCCTGCGCGTCCTCCTCAACAACGTCCCGGTGCAGGAGAACGTTACGCTGCTGCGCCCCACCACCAGCCACCTGGAGATTTCGCCGGCCGCGCGCAATCCCCTCATGCTGCAAGGCGACCATGGTCCCGTCGCTTTCCGCAATATCTATATCAAGCCTCTGGAGTAGTCCCCATGGAACGCAGAAACTTCCTCAAAACGGCCGCCGCATCCGCGCCCTTCCTCGGCCGAGTGCTCGGCGCCAACGATGAAATCCGCATCGGCCAGATCGGACTCGGCACCCGCGGCACCTACGAGCTCGAGATCTGCCGCCGCACCAAGGGCGCCAAAGTCGTCGCCGTCGCCGACGTCTTCCAGCCCCTTGTGGATCAATATAAGGAGGATGCCGACGGCTACACCGATTTTCGCCACATCCTCGACCGCAAGGACATCGATGCCGTCTTCGTCTCCACGCCGGACCACTGGCACGCCCCCATCGCGATCATGGCCTGCCAGGCCGGCAAGGACGTCTTCTGCGAAAAGCCCCTCAGCCACACCATCCACGAAGGCTCCCAGATGGTGGCCGCCGCCCGCAAATACAACCGCGTCATGCAGACCGGCAGCCAGCAGCGCTCCGCGCCCCACTTCCAGAAAATCGTCGACCTCATCCAGCACGGCCACATCGGCAAAATCTCCTCCATCGAATGCTGGAACGAGGAGAACGACACGCCCGAAGGCGCCGGCAACCCGCCCGATACCGCTCCACCCGCCGGCCTCGATTGGGACATGTACCTCGGTCCCGCCCCCAAAGTGCCGTACAACCGCAACCGCTACATTTGGCACTATCGCTGGTTCTGGGACTACTCGGGCGGCATGATGACCGATTGGGGCGCCCACCACATGGACGTCATCCAGTGGGCCATGCAGGTGGACGGGCCGCTCTCCGCCACCGCCGCCGGCAGCCGCTTCTGCCTCCGCGACAATTGCCAGACGCCCGACACCCTCAGCACCCTCTTTGAGTACCCCGGCTTCGTGGTCCGCTACAGCGTCCGCCAGGGCAACTCACGCCGCATCGAAAACCGTCCCAACGGCATCGCCTTCTATGGCGCCGATGGCACGCTCATCGTGGATCGCGGCAGTTGGGAAATCGTGCCCGAAAACGCCCCCCGCTTCCCCAACGATTACGACCGCGTCGAAGCCTGGCTCAAAGGCGCCAACGTGGCCTTCCCCGCCGGCTTCGATCGCAATACCCGCACCCCCGCGCGCCCGCGCTGCGCCGCCCTCGGCGAAACCGGCCTCAAGATCGACCCCAGTTGCCAGGAGGCCCACATCGAAAACTTCCTGGAGTGCATCCGCTCCCGCCGCCGTCCCATCGCCGATGTCGAGATTGGCTTCCGCTCCGTCACCGCTTGCCTCGCCGGTGTCATCGCCTACCGCCTCGGCCGCAAGGTCCGCTGGGATCCCAAAGCCGGCACGTTCCCCGGCGACAGAGAGGCCCAAGCCATGATGACCAAGCGTTACCGCGCACCCTGGACCCTGCCCGCCGTCTGAACCGCCATGGCGAACGGCTCCTCCCGCTGCAACACCCTCTCCGCCAGCGTAGCCGAGGAAACTCGCGGTCACCGTCTACTTCTGTTCGAAGAGCGCGGCGCGGCGAATCCGTTCGCCCTTGAATACAACCAGCGAGATTCGCTCGGTGGCGGCGATTTCCTGAAGCGGGTTGCCGTCCACCAGCAGCAGGTCGGCGTCCATACCCTGGCGGATGGCGCCGATACGCTTTTCCGCGCCTAACATCTTGGCGGCGTTGACGGTGGCCGCTTGCAGGGCTACAGTCAGCGGAATGCCGGCCTCCGCCCAGAGCTGCAACTCGTGGTGCAGCGAGGGTCCGTGGAAGACCATGGGATTGCCCGAATCGGTACCGATGACGAGGGGGACGCCCGCCTGCCAGGCGCGCAGGAGGTTGGCGCGCGCGGTGGCGAGCGCGCGCTGGAACAACTCGGCCTTGGCGGCGTCGGCGCCTTTGCCGGAACTGACGAAGTCGCGCGTGCCCTTGAGTAAACGAGCGGGCACCACCTGCTGCACGAGCGAATGATTGAGGACGTCCGGTTTGCCGCTGTAGTAGAGCGCGTAGGCCTCGGCGACGGCGAGCGTGGGGTCGAGATAGACGCCCTCCCTGGCCATGCGTTCGAGCAGACGGTCCGGGATCTCGTCGCGCCAGGAACCGTGTTCCACGCTGACGCTGCCGATCTCCACGGCGTCGGCCACGTCGCGGGCGTCGCCGGTGTGGGTGGCCAGCGGGAGGTGCTGGGCGCGCGCCTCCTCGGACACGGCGCGCACCAGGAGCAGGTCCAGGCGGTCGAAGAGCATCCCCTGGCCCCAGCCTGCTTCCAGGATCGCCTTGATGCCATCGACGCCTCTGGCCTTGAGTTCGCGGACCTGTTTGCGGGCTTCTTCGGGCGTCTTGGGGGTGCGCACCAACTGCGCCTTCACGGCGTCTTTGATGGCGGGTGGCAGGTGATCGATGAACTCGGCGCCGTGGCCGCCCTCGGCGGTGAACATGGGTCCGCAAACAAAAAGCTGGGCGCCGAGTTTGGCGCCGTCGCCGACGGACTTGCGCAGCTTGAGGGAAGCGTCCAGACCATCGCCGACGCTGCGCGCCGCGGTGACGCCGCTAAAGAGCAGGGCGGCGGCGGAGCGCGGCATGGTCTTTTCGACATCGTAATCCTGAGTGTCCGAAGAGATGCCGGCGGAGGCCGCCAGGTGGACATGGGTATCGATCAGGCCGGGCAGGAGGGTCTTGCCCGCGCCCTCCACGACCTCGGCCTTCAATTGCTCGGGATCTGGCGCGGCACCTTCGTAAACGGCGGCGATCTTGCCATCAGAGATCAGCACGGCGCCGTTTTCGATGACCTTGCCATCGCCAACGAAAATGCGCGTGTTGCGGATGAGGAACACGCCGGAGCGCTGCAACTCGCGATAGAGCGCGGTGTTGTTGCCCAAGTGCTCCTTGCTATAGGCTTGCCACGTGCCCATGATGACAAACGGCGCCAACACGGCCACCACCCAGAGTGTGTTGCGCGGGCGGATTTTTTCTTCCTTCTCCCAGCGGAATAGCTGCACGGCGAGGAACAGGCCGAGCACCGTGGTGAGAAGGAGCGCGGCCACGCTCGGGGCGTTGTCCCACAGATTCTGGTGACGGAAGAAGATGCCCTGGAACGCGCTGACCAGGTAGGAGGCAGGCATAAACTGCGCCAGGGTCTGGGCCCACTTGGGCAGCATCGCCGCGGGCACGGTGGCGCCGCTGAGGAAGAGCATCGGCATGTAGACGCTCTGAATGGCGATGGTGGCTTCGGCCATGGTGTTGGTGACCGCGGCCAAAATCAGGCCGATGGCGCGCATCGAGCAGACACCGAGCGAAGCCATGAGGAACAGCGAGAGCCAATTCTGCGGCATGGGCATGGCGTAGAGGAAATGGGCCAACCCCACCAGCAGGAAGAGCACGGGAAGGAAGAGCAGCCAGCCGCTGAGCATGGCCGCCACCAGGATGGGAAGCGGCTTGCACGCTGCGCATCCCGGCGCCCCAAAGCCCGTTGCCCAGAATACCCATGACCAGCACCGTGCTGACGAAGTAGGCGATGCCCGCGCCCACCCCGGCGTGAAACAGCTCGGCGAAAGCGAAGAAGAAAATCAGGGGGAACAGGTAATTGAAAAACAGCACGCCGCGATCACGCAGCGTCAGCCGCATATTGCTCTTGAACAGCGCGAGGTAGACTCTCATTCCCGCAGGCTCTTTCCTGTAAGTTCGATAAAGGCGTCTTCGAGCGACGGCCGTTTGATGCGGATATCGGCGAGTTCCACGCCGTTTTCGTCGAGCCACTTCACCATTTCGACCACGATGCGGGCGGGGCGGCCGGTGGTGACCGCAATCTTCAGGCGCGGCTGGTCCACGGCGACCTGGTCGGCTTCCGGCCAGCGCGGCAGGGCGAGATCGCCGAGCGGGGCGGCGAGAGCGATCTCGATGGTGGAATGGGCCACAGCCTTCTCCTGAATCTGGCGGGGCGTGCCGATGGCGACGATGCGGCCTTCATCGACGATGGCCACGCGGTCGCAGAGTTTCTCCGCCTCTTCGATGTAGTGGGTAGTGAGGAGGATGGTACGCTGCTCGCGGCGCAGATGCAGCACGAGTTCGTGGATTTCGAGGCGGGCTTGAGGGTCGAGCCCGGCGGAGGGCTCATCGAGAAAGAGCACCTGGGGATCGTTGAGCAAGGCAAGGGCGAGGGCCAGGCGCTGCTTCTGTCCACCGGAGAGCCTGGCGTATTGGGTGTCGCGCTTCTCCCAGAGCTGGAGGCGCTTCAAGAGTTGATTGCCGTCCACGGTACGGGTGTAAAAGGCGGCGAAGAGCTCCATGGCCTCGGAGACTTTGAGCTTCTCCTGGAGGTTGGTGGCCTGGAG
>JAPKZC010000321.1:2967-8545 GCA_026394025.1 Candidatus Solibacter sp. | reverse complement strand
CTGATGCTGGTCGTTTCCACCCTGAAGACCCACCGCGAAAAGTGGCAGACCATGCTCTCCAACATAGGTTGGACCTTCTTCCCGCGCCCCGATTCCGCGGCCGGGGACTAAGTCGCCGTCTCACGGTCAGTGGTTTTGCCCTTTGGCAGCACCTCCACGATCTGCCGGAACAGGCGTGACTTCACTTCATATCGTTGCGGCCCGCGCGTGATGTACCTGACCTGAATCTCCAGGCCGTTCGACGCTGGCCGCAGATCCACCGCCGGCTTGGCCGAAAACGACTGCGTTCCGTACTGCCGCGTGATTCGCTCCCAATCCTGCGCGGCCAGTTGCGCGTCGGCTTCCGTCTCCTTCTCCACCACTTCCCGAATCCGCTGCGCGGTGCCGTAGGGATCGCCATCAGCCGGCACCCTCACCTGCAATTCGTCCCATAGCCACTGCCCTGCCGTCGAGAAATTGAAATAGTGCCCCGCGATGGCGTACCCGTTCATGAAGGACACCCGCCGTCCCGTGGGATGCCCCGTATTGGTCCAGTTGCCCATCTCGAGCAGGGCCGTTCTGGCCCTGGCCAGGGAGAAGCTCAATCAGGTCACCGGTGGCGACGCGGTAGGCAAGGCTACCGGTCTTATCAAGGGCCTCTTCGGCGGCAAGAAAGAATAGGTACATGTACAATTGGCAGTACGATGAGTCCCAGACGCTATCCGGCCGCGATCTTCGGTGCCCTTGCCTGGGTGTGCGTAGTTGTTTCGGCGCCGAACCAGGCCTCCGCACAGACCCCTCTGAACGAGCGTGTGCTCGTGGTCTACAACTCCAATGGCGACGGATCTCTGGCGGTGGCCAGGTATTACATGGACCAACGGAAAATTCCGCAGGCGAACCGGTGCAAGATCTCGGTCAGTTCGGCCGAGCGCGTCGATCAGGTGGAGTTTGAGTCGCGGGTCAAGACGCCGGTACGGCAATGCCTCGCCGCTGCCGGCAAGCAGAAGATACTGTACATCGTCTTCTCCTACCAGACGCCGTACGCGCTGATGCTGCAAGATCGCGTTTTCGCGCTCGATCAATTCGTCGCTGACATCTGGGATGAATACGGAGGCATGCGTCCGGGCAGCGAATTGGGGCCCCATCCGTATTTCGGCGAGGCCCAGAGCCAGAAGAATCTCTACAAGCCCTTCGTGCCCCTCGCTGCCTATCGGGATCAACCGCGGGCCCTGACCGTCTATTCAGTCTGGCGGCTGGACGCGGCGAATGCCGATCTTGCCAAGAGACTGGTCTACTACGCCATGTTCGCGGAGACTCACGGGCTTTCGGGCAGGGGGTGTTTTGACCGCCAGTTCGCCGCTCCGCTCGAAACTTTGGCCGATTCCGGTGCGGCCGCCGGAGATTGGGACGTTCATCAGGCCGCGGAGTTTTCCAGGCGAGCCGGCTTTCCGGTGACTGAGGACGGCCAAGCGGTCGAGTTCGGCACCCCGCCCGCTCCCTTGCGCTGCGACGGCGCCGCGTTTTATGCCGGGTGGTATAGCTTGAACCATTACAATGACGCTTTTACCTGGGTGCCGGGCGCCATCGGGTTTCACCTCGACAGCGCGTCGGCGACAGACCCCAGGGGCGGGTCAAACTGGTCCGCCAACGCAGTCATGAAGGGCATCACGATCACCAGCGGTGCAGTGGGGGAGCCCTTTCTGGAAGGTCTCACGCACCCGGACCAGGCGTTTCTGTACCTCTTTCAGGGCGCCAACGTCGGCGACGCGGTGCTGCGCAGTACGCGGTGGCTGAAATGGATGATCGTCAACATCGGGGATCCCCTGTATCGCCCCTTCCCGCAAGGGATTGCGCCTTTTGGCCTGCCCGTGCGGTGAAATTGCTCTTCTGCGGAAATCTCTCCCAGCGCCTTCGTCCCGGTCGGTTTTCGAGTTCCGGGTCTTGCTTCCCGATTGTCTCGGCTCTAGCATGAAGATAGCCCATGAAGCCTCTCCGATGCGCACTTCTGACGTGGATCGCGGCACTCACTACCGCTTCCGCACAGCCCTACGTGGTGAACACGATCGCCGGCCATGGTAAGGTGGCCTACGCCGGCGAAGGCAAACCCGCCAATACCGTGAACCTCTTCTCGCCTATTCGGGTCGCCTTCGACCGTGCCGGCAACCTCTACTTCACGGAGGGCTACTACCACCGCGTCTTCAAGGTCGGCGCCAACGGCCTGCTCACCGCGGTGGCCGGCAACGGGGGCACGGACTTCGCTGGAGAGGGCGGCCCCGCCGCCGCCGCCGCACTGCCCAACCCGGCAGGGATCGCCGTAGATGCCGCCGGAAACCTGTATGTCGGCGCCAGTTCCCGCCTCTGCAAGATCTCTGACGGCAGGCTCCGCACCATCGCCGGTACCGGAGAGCAGGATTACTCCGGCGATCGCGGCCTCGCGACCTCCGCCAAGATCCATACCCCCGAGGGCATCGTCGTCGATGGCGCGGGCGTCGTATTTTTTTCCGATAACCAGAGCAGTGTCGTACGGCGCATCGGGACCGATGGAATCATCACCACCGTGGCCGGTACGGGTACCCCAGGCTTCTCAGGAGACCGATCGCTCGCCACATCCGCGCAGCTCAGCACGCCCGCGGGGCTGGCCCTCGATTCCAACAACGGCAACCTCTACATCGCCGACAGCTTCAACAACCGGGTCCGCAAGGTCGATCCTAACGGCATCATTTCCACCTTGGCAGGCACCGGCGAGCCCGGCACCGGCGGCACCAGCGGCTTCGCCCGCGACGCCCTACTCTTTCACCCCAACGGCGTGGCCGTGGATTCCAAGGGCAACGTCTTGATCGCCGACAGCACCAACCACTTGTTGAAAATGGTGGACACCAACGGAATGATCAGCACCTTCGCCCCTTCCATCGTAAGCATCGGCGATATCGCAGTCAGTCCCGCGGGCTGGCTGGCGGCGCCTGATTATCTGCAATACGTCATCAGCCGGATCGTGTGGGATAGCACCTCCGCCACCATCGGTTCGGTGGCCGGCGTCGTCCGCACTACTGCTCTCGGTGATCGGGGTCCGGCCACCGAAGCCTTCCTCATGGACCCGTGGGGATTGGCCGCGGACCCATCCGGCAACCTGTACGTCGCCGACAGCGGCGATCACCGAGTGCGCAAAATCGGCCTCGACAAGGCGATTTCCACCGCCGCCGGCTCCGGAATTTTCGGTTACTCCGCGGAGGGCTTGAAGGCCACTGACGCGGCCATCGCCCAGCCGCGCGCGCTGGCCGCCGATTCGGCGGGCAACATCTATTTCAACAGTGCCTGCCAGATTCGCGTCCTCAAGAACGGTATCCTCAATACCGTCGCCGGCAGCTACACCTGCGGCTATCGCGGCGACCCGAGCAACGCCCTTGACGCCCTTCTTCAGTTTCCCGAGGGCCTTGCGGCCGATTCCCTGGGAATGCTCTACATCGCCGATACCTACAACAACCGTATCCGCCGCCTGAACCTCAACTCCTCAACCATTGCCACCATCGCGGGGAACGGCCAGCGCGGTTATGCCGGGAACGGAACCGACGCTCTCCAGGCGAAGATGGACTCCCCGCTTGGCCTTGCCGTTGATTCCAAGGGCAACGTCTATTTTGCCGATGAAAATAACCACCGCGTCCGCAAAATTGCCGCCGGCATCATCTCGGATTTTGCCGGTACCGGCACCTGCGGCGACGCCTCCGAGGGTCCCGCCACCTCCAGCCCTCTCTGCTACCCAAGCGCGGTCGCCCTGGATGCGGCCGGTAATCTGTACATCGCGGACAGCGGGCGCATCCGGCGGGTCGCTACCGACGGCCGCCTGACCACCATCGCCGGCAACGGATGGTTGGGCATCACCGGCGAGGGAGAGCCGGCCACCGCCACCGGCATCGCTCCTTTCTATCTGGCCCTGGACGCGAAGGGCCGCGTCTGCTTCTCGGATTGGACCAATCTGCGCGTCCGCTGCCTCGACACGGCGCCGGCGTCGCCGGTGACTATCTCGAGCGTCTCGAACAATGCGAGCGGGGCGCCCGGCATCGCGAGCGGTTCCTGGGTTTCCATTTATGGGACGAATTTGTCGACCACCACCCGGCTCTGGCAAAGTGCCGATTTTTCCGGGAACATGCTGCCGACGAAACTCGATGGCGTCAGCGTCACCATCAATGGCAAGAGTGCCGCCATTTACTATGTCAGTCCCGGACAGTTGAACGTGCAGGCGCCGGGCGACAGCACCGGTGGTGGTAACGAACACTCTGGGCTCGGCCAGCGCCACTGCCACCCTGGCGCAATATTCGCCGGGATTCTTCGCGCTCCAGGGGAAGTACGCGGCCGCCGTTCATACCGATGGAGCATACGTTGCGCCCGTAGACTATTTCGGCAACACCGTCGCATCCCGGCCCGCCGTGCCTGGCGAAGTGATTCTGTTGTTCGGCACCGGCTTCGGGCCGACATCGCCCGCCGTTCCCGCGGGCCAGGCAGTCAGCGGCGCCGCGCCGCTGAGCGATTCCACGCAATTGCGCATCACCATCGGCGGCGCGGCCGCGACGGTGCAATTCGCCGGAATCGTGGCGGTTGGGGAATACCAGTTCAACGTGGTGATTCCGCCGCTAGCCGATGGCGACCAGGCCATCGTGGCCACCATCGGAGGCGCAGCAACGCAGTCCGGTCTCTCTATTTCCGTCAAGAACTGACAGGGTGAGTTGCCTGCCGTGGGTGGTGCAGGGAACCGCGTCCAGCCCGGCCACCGTTGCCGTCGCACTGAAGTAGCGGGTACCGAAGCGGAGCATCCCCCGGCGCGCCCCGCACAGATGTTACAGTCGAATTGTGTCGTTTTCCCGCGTCATCTGGATCGTTCTCGACAGCGTAGGTATCGGCGAAATGCCCGATGCCGCGGACTATGGCGACGCGGGCAGCCACACCCTGGGCAACATCGCCCGCGTTCGCGGCATCAAGCTGCCTAACCTCGCGCGCCTCGGCCTCGGCAACATCATGCCGCTCACCGGCATCGCCCCCGCCGCCGCCCCCGCCGGCGCTTTTGGCAAATGCACTCTGGCGTCGCCCGGCAAGGACACCACCACCGGTCACTGGGAAATGGCCGGCATCCACCTCGCCAAGCCTCTCCCGCTTTACCCCCAAGGCTTCCCGCCCGAGGTCATGAGCCAGTTCGAACGCCGCACCGGTCGCCGTTCCCTCGGCAATAAGGCCGCCTCCGGCACCGAGATCATCAAGGAGCTCGGCGCGGAGCACATGCGCACCGGTTCACCCATCGTCTACACCTCCGCCGATAGCGTCTTCCAGATCGCCGCCCATGAGGAAGTGATCCCGCTCTGGGAACTCTACAAGATGTGCGAGACCGCGCGCGAGATCCTCCAGGGACCCCACCAGGTCGGCCGCGTCATCGCCCGCCCCTTCATCGGATCGCCCGGCAGTTTCACGCGCACCTCCAACCGCCACGATTACGCCGTGCCGCCCCCACCGGGGATGCTGCTTGATCAGCTCCACGACCTCGCCGTGCCGGTGCACGGCGTCGGCAAGATCTTCGACATTTTCCTGGGACGCGGCATTCAGGATTCCAGCAAGA
>JAPKZC010000321.1:1289-2951 GCA_026394025.1 Candidatus Solibacter sp. | reverse complement strand
CCGGAACAATACCGAGGGCATGGCGCAGACCCTGGTAGCCATGCGCGAAACCGAACGCGGCCTGATCTTCGTCAACCTGGTGGATTTCGACCAGAACTACGGCCACCGCAACGATGTGGAGGGCTATGGCGCCGCGCTCGAACAGTTCGATGCCTGGCTCCCGGAATTGGAGAGCCGGCTGGGCCCTGGCGACGTCGCCATCTTCACCGCCGACCACGGCTGCGACCCCACTACGCCGTCCACCGATCACAGCCGCGAGTATGTGCCGCTGCTCGCCTCCGGCCCCAAGGTCCGCGCCGGCGTCAACCTCGGCGTGCGTGGGTCGCTCAGCGATATCGGCCAGACCGTTGCCGAAAACTTCGGCGCGCGCCTGTTGCATGGACGAAGCTTTTTGGAGCAAATCTTATGAGAACACCTGTCATGTCGGGCAATTGGAAGATGTACAAGACGCCCGCGGAAACATCAGCTTTCTTCGAGAAATTCCGGCCGCTGGTCGAGAAGTCCTCGCACTGTGAGATCGTGATCTGCCCTCCCTTCACGAATCTCGCCGCGGCCGTCGATGCCGTCAAAGGTTCCAATATCCGCGTCGGCGCGCAGAATATCGGGTGGGCCAGGGAAGGCGCCTTCACCGGCGAAATCTCCGGCCCCATGATCCTCGCCGTGGGCGCGAGCCACACCATCATCGGCCACAGCGAACGCCGCCAGTATTTTAACGAAACCGACGAGACCGTCCTCAAGCGCACCCAGGCAGCGCTCGAATTCGGCCTCACCCCCATCGTCTGTGTCGGCGAACTCCTGGCCGATCGCGAAAGCGGCAACACGGAAGCAGTGCTCGCCGCCCAGTTCCAGAAGGGCATCGCCGGCCTCACCCAACAGCAGTTCGCCAAGATCGTGATTGCCTATGAACCCGTGTGGGCCATCGGCACCGGCAAGACCGCCACCCCGGAGATCGCCGCCGACACGCACCGCGCCATCCGCGCGCAGGTGCGCGACAAATTCGGCAAGGATGCCGCCGATTCCGTCCGCATTCTCTATGGCGGCAGCGTCAAACCCGACAACGCCACAATCCTCATGGCGCAGCCCGAAATCGACGGCGTACTGGTTGGCGGCGCGGCCCTCGACCCGGTCTCGTTCGCGTCTATCGTGAACTTCTAGCTCAAAGTGGCTCATGGCTGCCGACATCTACGATTGGATCGCGCAACTCAAATCCAGTCAGTGGGTGCTCGACGTAGGCTCCGGCGAGGGGAGTTTCCCGGGAGCTGAATTCTCTTGCGCCTGGCTCGCGCTGGACGACGACCCGGCAGCCTTCACCATCCCGGTCCGCTATTGCCGCGTCACCGGCAGAAGCCATCAGCTCCCCATCCGCGACGGCTGCATCGATTTGCTGATCTGCCATCACGCCTTGGAACACCTGGCCCATCTGGATGAAACCCTCAGCGAGATGGCGCGAGTCCTGAAGCCGGACGCCCGGTGTTACCTCGCCATACCCAATGGCCATGGTCTGTGTGACGCCGTCTATCGTTACGTCTTTGAAGGCGGCGGCCACGTCAACCGTTTCCGCAGGCATGAGGTTGTCAGCCTCGTGGAACAGCGCCTCAACCTTCGCCTCGTGGGCTGGCAGAAGCTCTATTCGTCGTTTGTCTACCTGCGCAAACTGATGGA
>JAPKZC010000321.1:0-1256 GCA_026394025.1 Candidatus Solibacter sp. | reverse complement strand
TCCGGCGGCTTCCCCGTGGAGTCGTATCACTCGTGCAACGCACGCTCTACTGCGGCACGCGTTTCCTGGACCGCTGGCTGCACACCGATCTCTCGGTGTACGGTTGGGCGTTCTTCCTTGAAAGAACGCCGGCCCTGCCAGTGGAACAACCCGGCTATCTCAACGTCTGTCCGTACTGCGGTACCGGCCAGCCCGCGGCCGGTGTCCATCGCACCGGCTGGGCGACCTGCCGGTGCCGGAATTGCAGCCGCACCTACCCGTACTTCCGCCCGTTTCGAAACACGCAGTAGCGTTAGCGTTAGCAACCGCTCCAAGCCGAGCCGCGACCGTCTAGGGAGCGATCGCCCCCCTTACTCAGTTGCCACCGCGTCCGCCGCGGCCCGCCTGCGGAGCCGGCAGCGGCTTCCGCGGCAGCTTCTCCGGTCGCACCGCCGTCAGGTACACCATCGACGCTTCAATCGCCGTCATCTGCAAAACGTCCGTCGCCTGGATGCGGTCGTACGTGTCCATGTTGGTATGGTGCGTCCGCGTCTCGTAATCCATCGTGTCCTGGATGAACTGGAAGCCCGGCAGCCCCACGCCGTCGAACGCCTGGTGATCCGTGCCGCCCGTGTTGCGGTTCGTGACCGTCGTCGCGCCCAGGTCCTTGAACGGCTCCAGCCACTTCTCGAAGATCGGCCGGCACATTTCATTGCCCTGCAGATAAATGCCGCGGATCTTTCCGGTCCCATTGTCGATATTCCAGTAGCCCGCCACTTTCTCGTGCTCCGCCGTCGGCTTCATCGTCGTCGGATCCGCGTAGTGCTCCTTCACGTAGGCGCGCGATCCCAGCAGCCCCTGCTCTTCTCCGCCCCACAGCGCCAGGCGCACCGTGCGGTCCATGTTGAGGTTCAGGTCTTTCAGAACGCGCATCACCTCCATCCCGATCGCGCTGCCCGCCGCGTTATCGGTGGCGCCCGTGGCGTAATGCCAACTGTCGAAGTGGCCGCCCACCAGCACCACTTCGTCCTTCCTCGCGTTGCCCGGAAGCTCCGCGATCACGTTGACCGCGTCCACATCCTCGAAGCTGGTCTTGATCTCGAACTGCAGCTTCACCGGGATGTCGTGCTCCATCAGGCGCACGATGCGGTTGTAGTGCTCCGCCGCCATCACCAGCGTCGGCAGATTGTCCGTCACCTCGCGATTCTGCGCCCCGCCGCCCATCAGCGTGCCGCCGTCGCCGCGCGGCGAAACCTGGATCACCAGCGACGGCTTCT
>JAPKZC010000520.1:1405-4242 GCA_026394025.1 Candidatus Solibacter sp. | reverse complement strand
GTGGCAGCAGGCGGCCGCGCAGGGGATCTCGGTATTCATCTCGTCGGGCGATTCCGGTTCCGCGGGCTGTGACAATCCGGGCTCGAGCACTCCCGCCAGTCACGGCCTCGGCGTCAACGGCCTGGCTTCGACGCCGTATAACGTGGCTGTCGGCGGCACCCAGTTCGCCGACACCGCCAGTCCGGCCACCTACTGGAATACGGCCAACGATTCCCACGCCGCTTCCGCCAGAGGCTACATCCCGGAAACCACCTGGAACGAGAGCTCCTACACCACCGCCAACGCCTCCGGCAACAATCTGTATGCGGGTAGCGGCGGCGTGAGCGCGATCTACGCCACACCTGTGTGGCAGAGCGGCCCGGGCGTGCCCACGGCCGACCCCGGCGCCGCCACCCAGCATCACCGCTATCTGCCGGACGTCTCGCTGACCGCGGCCGGGCACGTTGGCTACCTGGTGTACCGGCAGGGCGGTCTCTATCTGGTGGGCGGAACCTCGGCATCCTCGCCCGCGTTCGCCGGACTGATGGCCGTTGTCAACCAATACACCGGCGGCCGCAATGGCAACCCGAATACGCGCTTTTATTCGCTGGCCACCCAGTCGCCCGCCGCCTACCACGATGTCACCACCGGTACCATCGCGGTGCCGTGCGCGGGAGGCTCGCCCGGATGTTCCACCGCCGTGCCGGCCAGCAACGCCGGTGTCATGACCGGTTATGCCGCCGCCAGGGGCTTCGATCTAGCCACCGGCTTGGGCTCGGTGGATGCATACGCCATGGCCCTCAACTGGGGCGCGCGACCGCCATCGGGTCCGGCGATCGGTTCGCTCAGCCCTAACCCGATGACCGCATCCGCCGCCAACCAGACGTTGACCATCACCGGCAGCGGCTTCCTGTCCGGCGCCAAAGTGACCGCAGCCTATTCGGGTAACAGCAGTATCCTCCAGGTGACCAGCCTCAGCGCAACTCAGATTCAGGCAGTGATCAACACCGGCACTGCGGCACGCACGTGGAGCATCACGGTCACCAACCTGACCGGTCCGGCATCCAACGCGGCCAGCCTCAGCGTGGTGGCCCCGCCGGCCAACCCGGTGGTGAGCAGTCTGGCGCCTAACCCTCTGACCGGCGCCAGCGCCAACCAAATCCTCACCATCAACGGGTCCGGCTTCCTGTCCGGCACGGGGTTGAGGGTAGTCGTGGGCTATCCCGGCTTCACGGCTACCCTGAGCGGCGCGCAGATCGCCTTCGTCAACAGCACGCAGATACTGGCGCTGATCAATGTGGGCGTCACGGCGCGTACCTGGACGGTGCAGGTGGTCAATCCCACTGGGCTCGCTTCTGGTAACGGCAGCCTGCAGGTAGTCGCGCCGCCCACCATCGCTTCACTGACGCCGAATCCGATGACGCGCTCCACCGCTGCGCAGACCCTCACGATCATAGGATCCGGCTTCCAGACCGGCGCGGGACTGCGCGTCATGCTGGCTGCCAACGGTTCCTCGATCACGCTGCAAGGCACGGCCATTAGGTCCGCCTCCGCCAGCCAGATCCAGGTGGCTGTGAACGTCGGGAACACGGTGCGCAGTTGGACCGTTCAGGTGGTGAACCCGAACGGCGCGGGCTCCAACAAGGTACCGCTGGCAGTGAAATAGGAGATCGCCGGCTAACTGACGGCCCGCGCGACGCGCAGCATGGCTTCCAGACTGCGGTCCACATCCGTCAGCGTCGTCGCCCAAGAAGAGACGCTGATCCGCATCGCCGCACGTCCCTGCCAGAGCGTGGGACCGCACCAACACGTGCCATCCTCCTGAATGCCTGCGATGACGCGCCCGGTCACTTCCGGAGTGCCGAAGGACACCAGCACCTGGTTCAGCACCACGTCATTCAGAATCTCAAAGCCCGCCGCCGACAAGCCCTCGGCAAACCGCGTGGCGCAGCGGCAATTGCGATCGATCAACTCGCCCAGCCCACTGCGCCCCAGAGATTTCAGCGCGGCCCAGGTATCCACGCCGCGGGCGCGGCGCGAAAGCTCGGGAACGTACATCAAGGGTTCGCGGCGCCCGCCCTGCGGCAAATAGGCGGCCGTCAGGCTCATCGCGCCGCGCAGATGGTCCGCATCGCGCACGAACGCGAGTCCGCTGTCGTAGGGAACGTTGAGCCACTTGTGGGCATCGGTGGCCCACGAATCCGCTTCCGCGACCCCCTCCAACAGGTGCGCGTGCCGCGGACTGGCGGCGGCCCACAAGCCGAACGCTCCATCCACGTGCACCCACGCGCCCGCTTCATGGGCGCGCCGGCAGATCTCCGACACCGGATCGAATGACCCCGTATTCACGTTGCCCACCTGCACGCACACGATGCTCGGGCCCTGCAATTCCGGGAGCGCGCCGGCAAGCGTGCGCCCTTGGCCATCCACCGGCACGCGCACGACGCGATCCCGTCCCATGCCGAGCATCCCCAGCGACTTGATGACCGAGGGATGCGCCTCCTCGCTGACCACCACCTGGATGGCGGGCGCGCCGAAGAGTCCCTGGGCTTCCACGTCCCAGCCCAGGCGCGCGAGCACCGCATGGCGCGCCGCCGCGAGCGCGGTGAAATTGGCCACCGTGGCCCCGGTGACGAACGCTCCGCCGCACCCGGCCGGCAGCGTCAGTACATCCAGCAGCCAGCGCAGCGAGACTTCTTCCAGCGTGGCGGAGGTCGGAGTGGCCGCGAACAGGCCCGCGTTTTGATCCCACGCCGAGGCCAGCCAGTTCGCGCCCAGCGCGGCGGGCAGCGAACCGCCGATCACGAATCCGAAGAACCGCCGCCCGACGACGCCCATGGTGGCCGGCGAGCCCAGCT
>JAPKZC010000520.1:0-1353 GCA_026394025.1 Candidatus Solibacter sp. | reverse complement strand
ATAGTGGCCGGCGAGCCCAGCTCGTCCAGCAGGCGGATGACGTCTTCCGGCGCAGTAGGCCCGTCCGGCAGCGGCTCGTGAAACTGGGCCAGGTCGCGGACCGCTTCGGCGGACGGGCTGACCCGCCGCTCCTGTATGTCTTCGAGATATCGCGCGGCGCGGAGGGCCACGGAGTGCAGCAGTTCCCGCATCTAGATATGGTATCCAACGGGGTGTCCACTGAATTGCCTGGTATGACAGCGGAGCCGAAAATGCGTAATCTGCTGGTGGCGGCGCCGGTCTTGCTCACCGGTATCTCGATGCCGGCCTGCCTCTTGCCCGCGCGGCGGGCGGCGCGTATGGACCCGATGCGGTCGCTCCGGGAGGAGTGAGCAGGCTTCTCCTATACCTTCAAAGCCAACTCGGCATCCGTCCGCCTCACGTAATTCGCGTCCAGTGCCGCAGCGTCGCACTCCTCGCCGCGCGCCAGGCGCTCGCTCGCGATGCTTGCGATTGCCGCCGCCAGCGCGCGCGGTGCGGTCACCGTGCGCGCGCCGGCAAATCGTGTCCCTTCCAGAACCAGTGGGAGATCGTTCGACAGAAACTCTTCCACCTCGGCGGGCAGCCCTTCCAGCCACGGCCCCAACTTCGCCACCATTTCGAGGATGATCAACTTGCCAGCATCGTCGTAGACCGCGCCGTAGATTTCGCCGCGGCGCGCATCGAGCGCGACACCGCGCAGCCGTGCCGTACCGTATCGCGCCACCGCCTCCAGATTCGACACCGCCACCGCCGGACGCCCCATCGCCTCAGCCAACCCCTTCACGCACCCGAGTGCCACCCGCACGCCGGTGAAGGTGCCCGGACCCGACGCCGCCGCGAAACAGGCGATATCCGCCAGTTTCACACCGTGCCGTTCCAGGAGGCGCTCCAACTCCACGTAGAGCACCGGGCTGAAACTGCCGGGCGCGTGCAGCAGCGCTTCCTCCAGCAGTAGGCCATCGCGCATCAGGGCCAGGCTGCCGTACTCGTTCGTAGTGTCTACCGCCAGAATCAGGGGCATCACTGATTCAGTCCGAACGCACGGTCCAGCGCGTACACTTTCCCGTTGGCGTTCATGCCATAGACGCGCAGATGCATCACCGCTGGGAAGTTTTTCGCGATGCCACCCAGCGGGCGCATTACGCCCTTAGCCCCGGTGGCGAGCACGCGATATCCCTGTCCGTCGGCCGAAACCTCGCCGGTCCACAACCACATCATGGTGCGCGTGGCGCGCGTTTCCTTGGTGATTTTGGCAGCGAACGGCGGCGAGACCTGAACGTTGAAATCCGCCACCGGCTGCTCGATGGTGAACGGCACCTTGGGACTGTTCGA
>JAPKZC010000600.1 GCA_026394025.1 Candidatus Solibacter sp. | reverse complement strand
TGCATTGCCCCTTCTCTGGGTCGCGCCTGCGGCTGCCCAGACGGCACCCGTAGCAGTCAGTTACGCCTACACCGGATTCCCGGTATATATCCCCATCCAGAACGCGAACACGTTATCGTTCGCGGCGATCACGGTCCCTGACGCGCTCAAAATGACCAAAGTCACGGTCAAGGTCCTGGTGGAGTATCCTCAAGTCGGCGACTTGAATCTCTATCTGTATTCCCCCGATGGCACCCGGGTGAAACTGCTGGAGCGGAACTGCTCTGCCCTGTAGAACGTGGACACGACGTTTGACGATGCGGCGACCACCACGTTCGCGGATTTCTGTCCCGCGGAAGCCGGACGCGGACCGTTCAAGGGCAACGAGCCCCTGTCGAACTTCAACTCCGCGGACAGTTCCATTGGCACCTGGCGCCTCATGGTGCAGAACAATGGGAGCAATAGCCGGACGGGTTGGCTGAGGGGTTTCACCCTCAATATCACGGGCACGTCACAGGTCACGCCGGTGTTCCGTGCCGATACCGTGTTCAACAGCGCAACGGCGCGCAACGTTGCGATTGCACCGGGAGAGAATATCACCATCCTCGGACTAGGGCTCGGACCGGCAACCGGAGTCGCAGCCTCGGGAAGCCCCTGGCCGACCACGCTGGGCGGCGTGCAGGTCAGCATCGCGGGAAATGCCATCCCGCTGTCTTGCGTTTCACGCTTCCGCATCGAGGGGCAGGTTCCTTACGGAATCTCCGCCGGCACTCCGGTCAGCGTGCAGATTCAGAATGGCACTACCAGCAGTTCGATCATGACGCTAGGCACGCAGGCGACCGCCCCCGGCATCTACGTTTTCGATCAGGCGGGGTTCGGGCAAGCGAAGGCTTTCAATCAGGATGGCACGCTGAACACCAACTCTTCGCCCGCGCGCCGTGGGTCCATTGTGTCGGTCTACGCGAATGGACTCGGCGCCGTTGCCCCGGCCTCGCCGGCGGGACAGGGCGGGCCGAGCAATCCCCTGTCGATGGTTTCGCAGACGGTGGCGGCATCCATCGGTGGCGTTCCGGCGGCGGTTACCTTCGCGGGCCTCGCGCCGGGCTTTCCGGTAACCTATCAGGTAAACATTCACGTTCCGACGGACGTGCCGGCCGGTACTCGCGTCGTCGTGATCTCCAATGCGGGGAATGCCAGCCAGGGCTTGGTGACCATCGAAGTTCAATAGAACTTTAGGACAAATCTCCCGTGCCGGGGCGCCTCGCGATGCCGCGATGCGCCCCGCTTCTTTTGGTCCTCACATCGGGGCCGGAAGGGAACGGGAAAAGCTGGCAGGGGTCTGGGATTGTTGGAAGTTGCGGAGGCGCTGTGCGGGCGCGAAGGACTGGCCGCCGCGCCTCCGATTCGGTGTGGGAGTGTGCTACTTCTTGACGGGGTATTTCTTGAAGATCTGCTCCGCGGCCTTTTCAAACTTGGCGCGGATCTGTTCCGGCGACAGCGTGGTGCGCTGCAGGCTGTCGGTCACCATCGCGGACCAGGTGGATTTCTTCGTCTTGCGATCGATCAGGTTGACGAAGAGCGTTCCCTGGCGATTGTAGCTGCCCATCGTGGCAATTACGGTGCCGTAGTCGAAGTTGTATCCCTCGCCGAAGAGGACCGCTTCCAGGTGGGGGATCGATTCGGTGAACACATAAGCCTGAATTTGGATGTCCGCGCCGTCGGCAACCTCCTGCAAACCTACTTTCGCCAGCTGCTTTCCGACGGCTGCCTTCAGGATAGGATTGGCCGGATTGTTCTCGTCCATTCCGGTCTTGACCAGCATCCGGGGCGGCAACCACGAATAGGTCTTATAGTTGGCCATGTCGATGCCCTTTGCGAGTTGAGCCTTCGCCTTGGCGGCAAGGGCCGGCTGCG
>JAPKZC010000033.1 GCA_026394025.1 Candidatus Solibacter sp. | reverse complement strand
CAGCACGTTGAACCCGCGGGAGCGCAACTGATCGCGCAGCAACTGCGCGATGCGGAGCAGATGGAGGCGGCGCTCCGGTTCCTTCTTCATAATCTGCAATGCCTGTCCCACGGCGGCCACGCTGGCAGGCGGCAGACTGGCCGAGAACACGAACGGCCGGGCGGTATGCTTCAAATAATCCACGACGGCGCGCTCGCCGGCGATGAAGCCACCCACCGATGCCAGCGACTTGCTGAACGTGCCCATCACGATATCGACATCGTCCAATACGCCCAGGTGCTCAGCGGCGCCCGCGCCCGTCGCGCCCAACACGCCGATGCCGTGGGCCTCATCGACATAGGTGCGCGCGCCGTAGGGCTTGGCCAGTTTCATGATGCCGCGCAGGTCGGCGATGTCGCCTTCCATGCTGAAGACACCCTCGCTTACGATGAAGATCTTTTCTTCGGGCGGGCAGTTCTCCAGAGACCGCTCGAAGTGCTCCATGTCGTTGTGCCGGAAACGGACGGTGCGCGCCGACGACCGCAGAGCGCCTTCCACCAGGCTGGCGTGCAGGTTGTGATCGCAGATCATCACGTCGCCCTTCTCGGTGAGCGCGCTGAGTGTCGCGTAGTTGGCCTGGAACCCGGTACCGAAAATAATGGCGGCTTCTTTATGAACGAATTGGGCGAGTTCTGCTTCCAGCTTAACGTGAACATCCAGCGTGCCGTTGAGAAGGCGCGAGCCGCTGCAACCGCTGCCGTACTTTTTGACGGCCTGAACGGCGGCTTCCTTCACCTTGGGATGGGTAATGAGGTCCAGATAATCGTTGGACCCGAACATCAGCACTTTGCGGCGCCCCATACGGACTTCGCCAGCTCCACAGCCTTCGCGGTCCCCAAAAACCTCGAAGTACATGTACAGCCCAGCGGACTGCAAGTCACTCGGACGAGTGAAATTCCGGCATTTCTCGAAAATGTCGTTCGAGGCGCTGCCCTTTTTCTTGCCGGTTATGTCGCTAGTCGATGCGCGCATGGTCCTCAGTTCCAATCATAGATTCGATATGTCTTGTACCGCTTGGCCCCCATCACTTCTAACGAGCGATTCATGAGCACGTTGTCTTCAAGAATCCAGGACATCTCGCAGTCGCCAAACCCCAGTTTCCGCGCGTTGCGGACCAACGTGGCGTAGAAACCCGCCGCAAGGCCCGAAGCCCGGTACTCCTCGACGACCCCGAGGGCAAGGACCCGCACACTTCTGATTAAACGTTGATGATACAGGATTTTGAGCAGTCCCGTTGGGAACAGGCTTCCGTTGGCCGGTTTCAGCGCCTGATTCACATCCGGCAATGCCAGCGCAAACCCCACTACGCGGTCCCCCACTTCTCCAATCAGTACCAGATCGGGCTTGAGAATCATTTTCATTTCTTTGCCCATCAGGAAGAATTCTTCGCGCGTCATGGGGATGAATCCCCAGTTGCGCTGCCACGCCGCTCCATAGACTTCCCAAACGCGTTCGACGTCGTTTTGGAAGTCCTTCATGTTGATGGGACGAACGCGCACGCCGGTAGTCTTCAGGACTTTTTCGGCAACGCGATCTATCTTTTTCATTTCGATGTTGTTGGCGTTGCTCAGGTAGGCGTAGAGATCCTTGGCCTTGGTGAGGCCGGTCTGATCCATCAGCCCCGGGTAATACCGCGGGTTGTAGCTCGTCATCACCATCGGCGCAGCATCAAATCCGTCCACCAGCGTGCCCAATTCGTAGTTGGTGGATGGGTTCACCGGGCCGCGCAGGAAGGTCGTCGAGCAAGGCGCGCGCCACCTCAACGTTGTCAACACTCTCGAAGAAGCCGAAAAAACCGGCGTTCTCGTCATGGAACCGATTGTGGTTCCGGTTGATAATGGCGGCCACGCGGCCCACCACCTTGCCATTCTCCCGCGCCAGGAAGAACTCGGCGTCCGCGTTGGCGTAAAAAGGATGCTTCTCGCGGTCCAACAGCTCTTTGACCGCGATGCGCAACTGCGGCACCCAATA
Organism: Candidatus Solibacter sp.; assembly: GCA_026394025.1. Taxonomy (GTDB): domain Bacteria; phylum Acidobacteriota; class Terriglobia; order Bryobacterales; family Bryobacteraceae; genus Solibacter. The sequence goes on along the minus strand of JAPKZC010000033.1, from coordinate 8,773 downwards.
CGAGTCGTTACGGTAGATTGTGAAAGGCAGTTCCACAAAATCATGCAGCGCCTTTTTGTCTTCTACTGCCGTGACTTCAATACCTACCAATCATAGCCCCTTTGGAGACAGTTTTTGGTACAGCTTGGGTGCCGTAAAAATCAAAACCGCAGCCGCAACGCCACCGGCCAGCAGGTCAACCGTATAGTGGTATCGAAGATAAACTGTAGCAAAAATGATGCACGGAGTGTAGGCCAAATAGATCCGGAACCACCGGTTCGAAACCATACGACTGCCCCACCACGCCAGGATGGTGAGTTCCGTGTGCCCGCTCGGAAAGCAATCGAAATGCGCGGATTCCAAACGGTCGAGCGCGCTCTGCATGGTCTGGAATAACCATAAACCCTGCAACGGAAAGTGCTGCAAGTGTTTCAGAAGAAAGCGTGGCCCGCGGGCCGGGACCAGGATGTACCCGATGTACGAGGTCAAAAAGCCCAGCGCGATTAAGAAAGCATAATATTGAAAATCCCTGGCACGCCCCTTTCGCCAGAGCGCCCACGCGATGTATAGTACGGCCGGTACAAAAAGCGTGTAGATGACTTGCAGAAACTCGGTCAGCGCGGGCGAGTGGACGCGCTCCAGCCAGACGCAAGGGTGCGCGCCCCAGATTCGGAAATCGAGATCCGCCAGCCATTGATCCGCGTCGGAGCTGCGCACCGCCGGGATGAACAGGGCCATCTCCTTGTAGCAGGAAGCAACGTAGGGCAGCGGATACCAGTTCCGGAACAGCCACGAGGTGGCATTGGGCCGCTTCACCTGGTAGACGATCACCGCGCCGCCAATCAGGTTGGCGGCCAGCAGAAGGAGCGCGTCCGGCAGTTTGGTCCACCACCCCAGAATCACCACGACCGAGCAGGCAAAATAGGCGAGGATGACCTTGTCCACCGCCCAGAAGCGCGTGTCGTGCCCCGGTGAATCGGGCTTCAATACGTCAGCCAACCGGCCTCCTTGTACCAGGCCAGGGTTGCGGCCAGACCCTCATCCAGTGAGGTGGGCGCCATGAACCCGAGTTCCTGAGCGGCGCGCCCGGTATCGCAGGTCCACGCCATGCATCGCGCCTCGGCGATCTTCTCGCGGGAGACGATCCCTGGCCTGCCGCGCAAACGTGCCCAGACTTCCCCGCAGGCCCCCACCGCGTTGGCCACGGCGAAGGGCACCGTCACTACGCGAGGCGTGCGTGCCATGACGCGCGCCGCCGACGCCCCAAGCTGGCGCCACGATACCGGTTTGGCATGCGCGAGGAAATACGCCCGCCCCGCCGCGCGGGGCGCGGCGACCGCGACCAGCAGGCCTTCGACGAGGTCCTTGACGTAGATCGCGCTGAACCAGCGCTCACCGCCGCCGATCTCCAGCACCAGCCCTCTGGAGATCGATTTCAGCAGTTGAAAGACATCCGTATCGCGCGGCCCATATACCACCGGCGGCCTCACGATGACTGCATCGGGCGCCAGTTTGCGCACCACCCGCTCGGCGGCCAGCTTGGATTTCCCGTAGTGTGTCAGCGGGTGCGGTTCGGCATCCTCCGCCAGCGGCGTGCCGGGCGTGGAAGGCCCTATGGCGGCGAGCGAACTTACGTGGACCAGGCGAATTCCCCGCCCTGCCATGGCGCGTACCAGTTGCTCCGTGGCCCCAACATTGCCGGTGTAGTAGTCCTGGGGGCGCAGCGCTTTGGTGACGCCCGCCAGATGGATCACGGCATCGGCCCCGCGCAGGGCCTCTAGAATGCCCGTGCCGCTCGCCAGATCGCCGTAGATGGTCTCCACGCCCGGCGGCAGCGAGCGCACCGTACGGGTGCGGCGCACCAGCGCACGCACGGCCTCACCCTTATCGACGAGCTTTTCCAGCAGGTGCGTACCGATGAAGCCGGTACCGCCAGTGACCAGGATCATTACTGCAACGCACTGCGAAAGGCGACCTCGCCGAAATAACTCTCGGCGGTGGTGCCCGTATGTTGGGAATTGATTTGGAGACGCAGACCGCTTACGCGCGGCGCAGTCTTGCCGTAGGCGCGCTCGTAATCTGCGGCGACGTTACGGCTCTCCGCAACCCACTTGTTCACTTCCGCGGCGCCGGATTGGCAGACCACGGCGAAAATGCGCACTAGCGGAATATTGCTGGCGTTTTGCATGATTCCCTTGGGCGCGCTGCTGTCCCAGATGTAAGTCAGGATACGCTTATCGGAAAACGCCACCAGCACCTGGGCAGCCTGGTCGTCGGTGGAGGCGCGGCGGAAATCGCCTCCGCCCGGCAGTTGTGCCACCTTCCAGCGCCAGGTCAAAAAAGGCATCTGGGCGGGATCCACGTCGACTGAGTGCTGCAGCGCAAAGGAACTCTTGACGCTCTTGAGACGCAGGCAGCTTTCGGTTTCGTTGCAGACCGAGATATCCGGTTTGCCGTGGATCATCTTGATCTGCCAGTCCGCGGGCAGACGTCCCGAACCCCAATTCGCGGTATTCAATACGATGAAAGCCAACTGGGAGGTACGTGCCTGGAATAAGAAGACAAGAAGGCTGCAAGCCAGCAGATACTTTTTCAATGGACCTCTCACGCGCGTTTGCCGCCGTGCTCTACCTTTACTATCGCATGAACGGCGCGGCTTTCGCCAGTGAATCACTTGCCGATTGGGTGTGCGACTTGAAGGTGGTGAAGTGGCTGGTTTCTTTTTTTGCCTCGTCCGGGGAATCTGTGGGTGGTTTGGCCCACGTTTAGCCCTGTGATCGATTGAGGAATCTTCAGAGCTTTCGGCAGGTGGACTCGAAAGATCGCTGTTGTTCCTCGGAGTTGCCGTGATGGAGTTGCGCAAAGGCGGCGCTACCATGACCGCCGAGGCACAGCAGAAACTCAACAATGAGATGGCCACCAAGAAGAAGAGCTTCGACCGCGAGGCCGACCACCTCAACGCCGAGGTGGAACGGTAGGATGGCGGACTCATGCAGGACCTCTCCGTCAAGATGAGCGGCGTCATCGACGCATACGCCAGGCAGAATGGCTACGATTTCGTGAGGCTCTACGATCAGAAGCATCCGGTGGCAATACCTGCCGCGCCGTCCGGCAAGAAGTAGCGGTAGAACGTCGGGGATCGAGCGGCGTCTCTACGTGCGCCTTTGAGGGTAACGGTTCGGCCGTACCGTGTGCCCCAAGGCCGGGCGTCGTCATGGGCGAGGGCGCTGATAGAATCGAAGGAATGCGTATTCCCGCTGTTGCACTCCTCGCGCTGCTTTCTTTGCCGCTTCACGCCCAAACTCCCGTCAAGCTGAAAGTGGATGCCACCGACGCCGCGCGGCGCCTCTTCCACGTGCAGATGTCCATGCCCGCCAAGCCCGGCGCCATGACCCTCCTTTATCCCGAATGGATTCCCGGCGAGCACGGCCCCACCGGCCCTATCGCCAACCTGGTGGGCCTCAAGATCCAGGCCGGCGGCAACACCATTCCCTGGCGGCGCGACAGCGAGAAGATGTACGCCTTCCACATTGAGGTCCCTGCCGGCGCCGCCACGCTCGAAGTGGCCTTCGATTTTATCTCGCCCCCCGAATCCGGCGGCTTCACCAGCGGCAGTTCCACCACCACGGAGCTGGCCGTCCTCAACTGGAATCAATTGCTGCTTTATCCGCAGGGCTCGCAACCCGACGCGTTCCAATACCAGGCCACCCTGATTGTTCCCACCGGCTGGCGCTACGGCACCGCGCTCCCCATCCAACGCGAAAGCGGCAACCAGATCGAGTTCCAGCCCGCCTCGCTCACCACCATGGTGGATTCCCCGGTCTCCGCGGGCGCCCACTACAAGACTTTCGAATTGGGCGGCGAAATGGGAGCTTCGCACTACCTACACCTGGCCGCCGATAGCGACCGTGCCCTGGAAGCCAGCCCAGAGCTCATCGGCCATTTCAAGGATCTGGTGAAGGAAGCCGGCGCCCTGTTCGGCGCGCGTCATTACCGCGGCTATCACTTCCTCTACACGCTGAGCGATCACGTGGCGCATTTCGGACTGGAGCACCACGAATCGAGCGACGACCGCACCGGCGAGCGCACCCTGATCGACCCTGATTTACTCCGCGCCAGTGGCTACCTGCTGCCCCACGAGTTCGTCCACTCCTGGAACGGCAAGTACCGCCGCCCGTCCGGCATGGTCGCGAGCGGCCTCGATGGCGGCTACGACACGCCCATGAAGGGCGACCTGCTCTGGGTCTACGAAGGCCTCACCAACTACCTGGGCGAAATCCTGACGCCGCGCAGCGGACTCTGGTCGCCCGAGGACTACCGCGAATCGCTCGCCGAAACCGCCGCCGAACTGGATAATAAGTACGGGCGCACCTGGCGCCCCCTGGAAGACACCGGCGTTGCTGCGCAGGTGCTCTACGCAGCCGGCGGCGATTACCAGAGCCTGCGACGCAGCGTCGATTTTTACGCCGAGGGCACCCTCATCTGGCTGGAAGCCGATGTCACCATCCTTCAACTCAGCAAGGGCACGAAGTCGCTCGACGATTTCTGCCAGGCGTTCCACGGCGGCCAGAGCGGCCCCGCGGCGATTAAGCCGTACAATTTCGACGACGTCGTCGTCGCCCTCAACGCCGTGCAGCCCAACGACTGGGCCGGCTTCCTCAACCAGCGAGTGCGTTCCACTGAGGCGCGCGCCCCGCTCGGCGGCATCGAGCGCTCCGGCTGGAAGCTCACCTACGACGGCGTGCGCAGCGATTTCTGGAAGGCGCGCGAGGAGACCCGCAAGATCACCGATCTCACCTACTCCATCGGCATCCTGCTCAATGAAGACGGCATCGTCGGCGACGTGCGCTACGGCGGTCCCGCGCAGAAGGCCGGCATCGCGCCCTCGGTGAAACTGATCGCGGTGAATACCCGTCAGTACACCGCTACCGCGCTGCGCGAAGCCATCGCCAAAACGGCCACCGACGCCAAACCCCTTGAACTCCTGGTGAAGAACGGCGAGTTTTACCAGACCTTCCGCATCGATTACCGGGGTGGCGAGAAGTACCCGCACCTGACCCGCGATGCCGCGACGCCCGATCTGCTGACGGCAATCATCGCACCGAAAGCCAGGAAGTAAGCCGGGCCGCGCCACACCGGCGTTTCACGGCGCGCGCGGTCAGACGTCGTCGTTGAATCCGCCCTCGGTCGTGTCGAGACCGCCGAATCGTATGCGACAGGCAAGCCAATGCAGATCGTTGCCGGCGAATTCCGCGGCCAATTGCGCCAGGGTTCGATCCTGCTCCACCATCTCGGCCCGCACCCCGCCGCTAAGTGCCGCCAGCATAAACTGAAACTTATGTTCCGGACACGGGCTTAGCGTCAGGTCCGTCACGCTCTGATATTGCGAGAAGGTCTGATCCGGGGTCAACGCGCCCTGATCCTTCCTCAGAATTGCCGTCGCCTGATCGATCGAAAGAAACCGCCCAACTGGCGTGTAGACTCTCAGGGTCGTTCCAGGCGGCAGGTGCGTGAAGCCGGTTGAGGCTCCGGTCGTGGCCCATGCTCCATGTCCGCAAAAGTATATATTCGCCATTCATCCTCCTATCCGCACCCCCGGATGGCCGCTCATTCGCGGGATGCAGGCGTGCGAACGTATTGATCATATGCCGCGATGGAAACGGCGTCAACCCTCTATTAGATATCAAGACCTCAAACGCTTCATTAGGCAATCCATCCGGGACCGCGGCACTGCCTACCCCACCGTCTTCCCCGAGAACGTCACATACGGGAACACTTCCGGAATGTGCGAATCGTAGTGCCCGTGGCGATTCCGCGTCCATCCCACGCACGGGTCCAGCACTTCGCGATTGCGTCCCAGTTTCTCAAACCGTGAACAATCGATCCGCCACACGTCGCCATCCTTCGGCGGTAGCGGCCGTCCATCCGCCAGCAGCGCCATCCCGCGCCAGGGGAATGCCAGTTCCACCGTCCAGCCCCGGTCGGTGTTGGTCCGGCTGTTGACCACGCCATCCACGTGCACCGCGGTGCGCAATCCCGGAAAGTCCCAGTCCAGGAACCCCCAACGCTCGCCGCGCGGGTGGACGTGCCCACCCACGCCGTCCAGCACCATGGTGCGTTGCGTGGCCGGGTCGAACTCCGGCCTCCCAAGGTACATCGAGCCCGGCTGTAGAATGTCCTTCCAGATCCAGAACACCTCGTACACCGTATTCAGCGCGTTGACTTCGAATTCGTAGTACGCGTCGTTGCCGCCGCCGATGAAGACCTCGACATCGTTCTCTTCCCAGATCTTTGAATCGCGCTTCGTCATCGTGCCCCAGACGTCCGCCTCCTCCGCCCAAAAACCGAAGTACAGATAGTCGTCGTCCCACAGCAATGCGACCCGCGTGTCGAACCATGCCGCCTCGCCCGTCACGATATCTACGAACGGAGCCGATTTCGGCGCAATCCGCCAGCAAGCTTCATCGAGCTTGCCATCTACGGTGATCGGCCCCGCGGCACGGTAACACGTGTAGCGGGCGGGCTCTGAATTCAGGTGCGCGAGAGGGCGGTACATGACGCTACCATATTAACCATGGATCCGAAGGTTCTATTGGCCATCGCCTTGGCGCTGCCCTTGTGCGCGCAGGTCAAGATCGCGCAGCAGGGCAAGGAGAAGATCTCGGTGGAGATCGACGGCAAACCCTTCACCGATTTCTATGTCGGTCCCGAGACAGCCAAACCGTATCTCCACCCGCTGCGCACCGCCGACGGCAAAGTGGTGACGCGCGGCTTCCCCATGGTCGCCGATATCCCCGGCGAAGCCCACGATCATCCGCACCACCGCGGCCTGTGGTTTACCCACGGAGACGTCAACGGCTACGATTTCTGGGCCAACGAGGCGGACCAGAAGGGCGCCAACAGGGGAAAAGGCAAAGTGGTGCTCGAAAGGGTGGACAAGTTCGCCATCAGTAAGAAATCGGGAACCCTGTCGGCCAGCTTCGCGTGGAAGATCCCTAGCGGCGACACGCTGCTCATCGAGAGCCGCAAAATGACGTTCTACTCGGACCCGCAACTCCGCACCATCGATTTCGATATCACCCTTTCCCCGCAGCAGGAGGTCAGGTTCGGCGATACCAAGGAAGGCATGTTCGCCATGCGCGTGGCGGCGGCGCTCGAAGAGGACCAGCCCAAGGACATCACGGAGCCCAAACGCACCGGCAAAATCGTCAACGCGCAGAACAAATCCAGCGAGAAAAACGTGTGGGGCAAACGTTCGGAGTGGCTGGACTATTCGGGAAAGATCGACGGCGCGGCGGTCGGCATCGCGGTCTTCGATCACCCGTCGAATCCGCGCTACCCCACGTACTGGCACGTGCGCGCCGCCGGGTTGCTGGCGTCCAACATTTTCGGCCTGCACGATTTTGAGCGCGACCCCTCGCGCGACGCCAGCCTGACCATCCGCCCCGGCCAGCCAATCCGCTTTCGGTTTCGCGTCATTATTCATCCTGGCGATGTGAATGGAGCAGGAATTCGAGACGCCTATGAATCGTGGGCCGCGATGAAGTAAGTGGCATAAGGCTCCGCCTTGTGCATGCGGGCGAAGCCCGGACTCCTACTTCACGGTGAGTTCGAATTCCACCTGTAACACCAGCGCGTCGTCGGTCACGCGGATGTCCGGCACCGTGAACTTTCGGACTTCCCGTCTGTAACCCGGCTGCGCTCCCGGCGCTTCCAGCCTCTTTTGCGCCTCCGCTTCCAGCGCGTATTTGAAGTCTTTCACCAGGCTCGCCTGCATGGCTTCGCAGACCCTGCGGATGTAGTACCCGCTTTTGCCTTCGCTGGTCACCTTCACTTCCTGCAAGCCGATCGAGCCGCTCGTGTAGACCGGTAATGCGGTAATCACCAGGTCGAACGCGTCTCCCAAACCTACACACTGGCCCACCACGTTGAGCGCGCTACGGCCCGTGAACCGCGCCTTCATGCGCAAGCGGCCACTCTCGCCGCGCACCTGCGGCTTTTCCATGTACGCAAAATTGCACTTGTTGTTCTTGCTGCCGTGTACGTAACGGCGGCCCTCCTGGCTGAAGACCTGCTCCGTCAGCATGCGCTCCAACGCCCCGTGCTGGATGCGCAACTCCACGGCGGCCGCGCACCGGGACACCGCCAGCAGCAGTAGTGCAAGTCGGATCACTCGTGCTTTTCCAGTTGGAAGGTGATGGTGCCGATTGTGAACGTCATGCGAACCCGAATCTGTACCGGCAGTTTGCGCCGGTCGTCGCTCACCCACAAGTTGACGTGCGCCGACCGCTTGTACAGCACGCCGTCAAATAGATAGACCTCGTAGCGGATGGTCTTGAACGTGCCTTCGGGCGTCTTCACATCTTCGCGCGCCTGGGCTTCCACCTTCACCATCACACTCTTCTTGCCGTCGCTGACCGGGATCTGCATGCTTTGACCCGGCTCCAGGTTCAGCGTGCGGATGAAGAAGAGCCCGCCGGTTACGTCGTGCACGCAAGCCGGGATGTCGATTTCCTGGGAGAGCACGATGGCGTTGTTCTTGGCACGGTCGCGTTCCAGGTAGCTGGCCTTCTTGGTTTCGGTGTCGAAAGTGATCTTGGTTTCGCGCAGACGGCTGCCTTCATGGGTGGTCATCTGCAAGTTCTGCACGCAGTAGGCGGAGCTCAAGTTGGCCGAATAATCGTCCTCCACCTTGAACAACCTGGAGACGATGCCGGTCGATTCCAGGTGCAGATTGACCTGATACCCTGGCCGCGGCTGCGGCGTCGTAGTCAGTTCCACCCTCGCTTTACCC
>JAPKZC010001003.1 GCA_026394025.1 Candidatus Solibacter sp. | reverse complement strand
TCGAATTCAACGCGTGGCTGGTGCTCGAAGTGGGCAAGAACTACGACGAAGCCGAGGCCGACACTGCCGAAGCCATCGATTTCCTGGAACTCTACGCGCGCCAGGCGCTGGTGCTGGACCGGGCCGAACCCATCGTCCAACTGCCGGGCGAGCGTGGCTTCCTGCGCTACATCGCGCTCGGCGTGGGCGCAGTGATTTCGCCGTGGAATTTCCCCAACGCCATTGCTCTCGGCATGGCCGGAGCGAGCCTGGTGTGCGGCAACACGGTCGTGCTCAAGCCTTCGAGCGATTCGCCCACCATCGCCGCGAAGTTCTTCGAAGCTCTTGAAGAGGCGGGGATGCCGGCGGGCGTGGTCAACTTTTGCCCCGGTTCCGGCGCCACGTTCGGCAACGGCCTGGTGGCCCATCCCAAGATGCGCTACATTGCCTTCACCGGCTCGCGCGATGTCGGCCTGGACATACACTCGCGCGCCGCGCAGCCCCAGAAGGGGCAAATCTGGATCAAGCGCACGGTGCTCGAAATGGGCGGCAAGGACACCATCGTGGTGGATGCCGATGCCGATCTCGACTCCGCCGTGCAAGGCGTGGCCGCTGCCGCCTTCGGTTTCCAGGGCCAGAAGTGCTCGGCCTGTTCGCGCGCCATCGTGCATCAGGATATCTACGACGAATTCCTCGAAAAGCTGAAGGCCACCACCGAAGAGATCGCGATCGGGTTGCCCGAGGACAACGTGCGCATGGGCCCGGTGATCAACGAGGGCGCCATGAAATCGATTCTCAACTACATCGAGACCGGCAAGCAGGAAGGGCGTCTGATTACGGGTGGCGAGCGCGCTCCGGGCGACGGCTATTTCATCCAGCCCACGGTGTTCGCTGATATTGCTCCGATGGCGCGCCTCTCGCAGGAAGAGATTTTCGGCCCGGTGCTGGCGGTCATCCAGGCGAAGGATTTCGACGACGCCCTGGCGATCGCCAACAACACCGAGTACGGGCTCACCGGCTCGGTGTACACCACCAGCGAAGACAAGATCGAGCGCGCCAAGCGTGAGTTCCACGTCGGCAACTTATATATCAACCGTAAGTGCACCGGCGCGGTAGTGGGCGCCAACCCCTTCGGCGGGTTCAATATGTCGGGCACGGATTCGAAAGCTGGCGGAACGGATTACCTTTACCTGTACAGCCAGGCTAAATCCATCGGGCAGAAGCTGTAAGCAGGGTGGGGCTCTACTTCACCTTCCACTCTTGAATTCCTATCGACACGTTGGGCTGCGCCTGCAACTCGAGGCGCAGCCCAGATGTGGTCACGGGCGTGAACGTCACCTTGTTGTACTGATTCCGCTCCCGTCCGAACGCGCTCGCCGCTTCGACGGGCTTCCACTGGTCGCCATCCTTATATAGCAACTTCCAGGAGGCGGGAACGCGCACGCCGCCGTGACCGGTATCGTCGAACCAGTAGACGCTCGATTCCGAGACGGTGGCCGCTTTCTCGAACGCGAGTTCCACCCATTCCGCGCTGCCGTTTTTCGGCCACCAGTCGTAGTATGCCGATGCGTCGTCGGACGCCGCGGGATCTTCGCCGTCGATCATATTCCGTGGATTCTTGCGGCTGTCGCCGGAGACGGTGATTTTCGCCGTGATGGCCAGCGTCGGGTAGGCGGCCGGTTTGGCCGAGGCCTCGGAATTCGGAATCCAGACCATCATCTGCCCGGGGCCGCGATTGGCCCAGGCGTAGTAGGGAACCGCCTTGAATTCCTGGTCGGTCTTGAGGACCTTGCCCGCCGCGTCCGTGGTCAGGCTGGTGGCGCGCCCGGTGATCACGGTAACGCCCTTGAGCAGTTTGGGGTCGTATGCCGCGACGAGTCTGGCGGCATCGGGCAGCATCAGATTGCGCACCTTGCCGTTCGGGTTGTCCACCCACTCCGCGGCGTAAACCAGCGGCCCACGCTGGATCGCGACGCGCCCCTGGTCCGCCGCGACTTCGGAATTGGCCACCACGCGGCGTACGGGCATCGGCAGGCTAAGTTCGATGGTGTCCCCCATTTTCCATGCGCGGTCGAGCGTGACATAGCCCTTGGTAAGTTGCATTGCCACGGCCTTGCCGTTCACCTTAACCACCGCCGGTTCCGATACCTTGCCGGCGAACTTATAGAGATCGCTCGGCACCGGTTCATTGCGCGCCCAGCCGGGGATGCGCAGATTGATGGTGAGCTTGGCCGCCTGGTCGGGAGTCACGGTCAGCTTCACCGACCCCTCCCAGGGGTAGCGCGTTTCCTGCGTCACCTTGACGCTGCGTCCATTGTCCATTTTGACTTGGGCGGTGCTGGCGACGAAGAGGTTCACATAGAGTTGATCGTCGCGCTGCGCGTAGACGTAGCCCGGGACGCTGGCCAGAAAACGCGTGATGTTGCTCGGGCAGCAGGCCACGCCGAACCACGGGCTGCGCTTGTGCTGGCCGTTGGATTCCAGCGGGTTCGGGTAGAAGAAGGTCTGCCCGTCCAGCGAGACGCCGGAGATCAGCCCG
>JAPKZC010000977.1:1930-4101 GCA_026394025.1 Candidatus Solibacter sp. | reverse complement strand
TTTCGGCCTCTGGCCTGCGCTGCGGGGAAGCCAACCGCTCCCGACCCAGAAGGTACCCCGGTCGCGGCGCGGTTGACGGACGTTACACTGAACAGTGATGAAGATTGAGACCCGGGCGGTGCATGCGGGCCGGCATATCGACCCCGCCACCGGAGCGGTGACGCCGCCGATCCACCTTTCCACCACCTTCGAACGCAGTGCCGAGGGGGAGTATCCCCTCGGCTACAGCTACTCGCGCGAGGACAACCCAAACCGCCACGCGCTCGAAGAGTGCCTGGCCTCGCTCGAAGGCGGCAAGCACGCCATCTGCTTCTCCTCAGGGCTGGCGGTGGCCACCGCTCTGGTGCAGGGACTCGAACCGGGCGACCACATCATCGCACCCGACGATGTCTACTGGGGACTGCGCAAGGTGATCGGCGAGGTCTTCGGTAAATGGGGCATCGAGACCAGCTATGTCGATATGACCAGCATCGACGATTTCCACGCCGCGCTGCGCCCCACGACGCGTCTGGTGTGGGTCGAAACGCCTTCCAATCCGCTGATGAAGGTGACCGACCTGACGTCCATCGCCGCCATGGCACGCTTGAGCGGGCCCAATATCGTCACCGTCTGCGACGGCACGTTCGCCACCCCGGTGCTGCAACAGCCGCTCGATTGCGGCATCGATATGGTGGCGCATTCCACTACGAAGTACATCGGCGGCCACAGCGACGTGATCGGCGGGGCGCTGATCACGCGCCATGAAAACTACCTGTTCGAGCGCGCGCGCAACTCGCAGCGTTATGGCGGCAGCGTGCCCTCGCCATTCGATTGCTGGCTGACACTGCGCGGCATCGGTACCCTTCCCTGGCGGGTGCGCGCGCAATCCGAAAACGCCATGCGGGTGGCGCACTTTCTGGACCAGCACCGCGCCGTGGAGAAGGCGCACTATCCGGGGCTGCCATCGCACGCCGGGCACAAAGTGGCGGCGCGTCAGATGTCGATGTTCGGCGGCATGCTCTCTTTTGAAGTACGTGGCTCGCGCGAGACCGCGCTCGGAGTGGCGGCGCAATGCAAACTCTTCATTCGCGCCACGAGCCTGGGCGGCGCGCACAGCCTGATCGAGCACCGGGCCAGCGTCGAAGGCCCCGCCACGCGCACGCCGCAGAATCTGCTGCGCCTCTCCATCGGCTTGGAACATACCGATGATCTGATCGCCGATCTGGAACAGGCGTTGTCTACAATTCCTGTTTGAACAAAGTGCGCCCGCCCAGCGAGACGCGGAAGCCGTAGCCCACCATCAATACGACCAGGAGAAACGGCAGGACGGCCAAGCCCGCATACCAGGCCGAAAAATCCAGTAGCGAACCCAAACCCAGAATCTGGCCGGCGAGGGAGGTGACAATCGCGGCCAGCAGGCCGAAGCGCAGCAGCGCGAAGGCAAACACCGCGAAGGCAAGCGCGTTGAGCGGGTAGTCCACCCACGGGGTGGTGCTTCCCAGTGTGCCGGCGAAGGTGATGATGGCGACGAACATGGTGCCGGCAATCCAATCCTTGCGCAAGACCAGGCGCAGCAGGAAGAGCATGAAGAAGAAGAGCAGCGCGGTGAAGATGGCGCCGGGGACGGCCACGAGCACGCCGGCGAGTTCCGCGCGCACGCCCAGCAGCGCGTTCAACAGGGGGAACACAGGCTGGCGGTTGTTACCGTTGAGCGCTACGGCCACCGCGGATCCCAGCGCCAGGAGCGCGCCGAAGGCGGTGCCGTACAGCAGATCTCTGCCCACCAGCGGATCGGAAATGCCCTTCGAGGTGAAGCGCGTCCAGGAGATCATGGTGCGCGGCCACTTGCGCCGCACCCACGGTTCGAGCGCCACGTAGATGACCCAGTTGAGGGTGGCATTGAGCATGGCGACGCTGATGGTGGTCCAGAAGCCGGCCATTTCGCTGATCGTGGCGGTGTGATGCATTCCCAACAGATTGGAGGATGCCAGAAAGGCGAAGAAGATCACGGAGAGCCAGGTTGCTCCGCGCTGATCGGCCCTTCCACTGCGAAAGTTGCGCCACCCCAGCACACAGGCGGCAATCACCGTGATGTAGATGATCACCAGAATGGGAATCGAGTTTCCGGTATTATTGCCGGGCGGCGTCATACGGCTCGGAACCGTCCATGGTCCGACGATGCGGAAAGAGAC
>JAPKZC010000977.1:0-1916 GCA_026394025.1 Candidatus Solibacter sp. | reverse complement strand
GCGCAGACTGGCTCCGGTGGCCGGGTCCGTGCCAGTCCAGGCGGCGCGCGTGTCCCAGTTTGCCAAGGGAGTCCAGGTGGGTTCGGTGGTCTGAAATTGCGTGACATCGAGCCCGGCGGCTTGAAAGAGCTTGTTCCAGTCGAACGGCGGCGCGGGCGCAGCCGGCTTTTCGACTTGCGGGGGGACGGCTTCGAAGGCGGTCAGCTTGCCGTCCGGATCGGTCTGCAGGCGCAGCATCCCGGATCTCTCGAAGGGCGGATCGTCGTAGTCCACGGCGACGCTGAAGCGGTACGACGCGGACAGGGGCTGCGGGCTTTCGCGGTACCAGAACTGGACCAGCGGTGGCTGCCCGGCGGCCGGATTGCGCCACCGCGCGTCAGCCTCCTTGGGATGGTCCGTGGCGTATTTCTTGTAGCCATCAGCGTACTCGAGCCCCCACGCGCTATCGGCGGGTTTGGCGGTGTAGCCGAAGTTGCGCAGGTGAGCCCGGGCGGCCCGCGTGAGGGCGTCCGGAGAGTTTTCCAGATTCAGCTTCGAGGTGACGTTGACGCGCGGAACCAGGATCATGCCTGCGACGATCAACACCAGCGCCGCCGCCAGCCAGGCCAGCGCGAGTTTCGGCTCGAGGCCTTCGGTCTCGCCCGCCGCCGCCAGCAGTTCCGGGGAAGGCGTCTCACCGGCCGCGAGCGCCGCGGCCAGCGGATCGCCGCCCGGAAGTCCCGCCGCCACCGCCATTGCCGAAGCGGGGCGCAGCCGCGGATGGGGCTGCAAGCATCGCATGATGACACGTTCCGCCGCCGGATCCAGATCGCGCACCACGGTAGAGATACTGGCCGGGGCGGCGCGCTCCTGCATTTGCATGAGTTCGATCAGCGACGCGGCTTCGAAGGCGCGTTTCCCGGTGAAGATCTCATAGAGCAGGAGCCCCAGCGCGTAGATATCGCTCTTCACCGTGACTTCTTTGCCTGCCAGTTGCTCTGGCGACATGTAGGCCGGAGTGCCGCTGCGCACGTCGCCTTGCAGTTGCTCGGCCAGGCCGGCGAGTCCGAAATCCATGATGATGACCTGGCCGCGGCCATCGATCATGACGTTGGCCGGTTTCAGGTCGCGGTGCAGCACGCCTTTTTCGTGCGCCGCGCTCAAGCCCGCGCACAACTTGCGGGCGGTCTCCACGGCCTTGTCCACCGGCAGGCGGCCGATGCGGCGCAATAACGAACCCAAATCCTCGCCATCCACGAACTCCATGGAAATGTAATGCAGGCCTTCGGCCACGCCAACGTCGTAGACGCGGCATACGTTGGGGTGCGTCACCTGGCGGGCGATGCGCACTTCGTTGTAGAAGCGCGCCAGGGCGCGATCGTCGGAAGCAGTGGTCTCGGGCAGGAACTTCAGCGCCACGGCCTGGCCCAGAGTGAGGTCGGTGGCGCGGTAGACTTCGCCCATGCCGCCGCGTCCCAGGAGTCCCGCGACGCGGTACCGTCCGGCCACCACCGTGCCGGGCAGGAAGCGGCCTTCATCCACACTGCTGGTGGCACTCAGGTGGGGCACGGATGCGGCGCCGGTTCCCAGTGCCACGGTCTCGGCAGAAGTGGCATCCAGTGGCGCCGCGCAGGAGGCGCAAAACCGGCTGTTCGCCGCGCATTCATGCGAGCAGGCAGAGCAACGTACCATATAGGTAAACCAATCTTAGCGCGCGCGGCGGTGTGTGGTGAGAGGAGCGTTTTAGGTGGGTGCGGAGAGACACTTCGGGCTGGAGAGGGGGGTCTTGCGAAGGGCGTTGCGGCGGCCGGGGCTCTCGGGCTTATCGCCGGGCGTATTCCGGCCGCCAGTGATTTGGTTGGAATCTACGAAGACGTAGGAACAAGGCTGGATGGCACATCGAGCGTCCCCTCGTTTCGATTCACAACCTCTGTATC
>JAPKZC010001067.1:4455-5285 GCA_026394025.1 Candidatus Solibacter sp. | reverse complement strand
GCCTATGACGTTTTCGGAAATGGCAAGACGGCCCTGCGTGGCGGTTTCGGCATTTTCCAAAGCTCGGGCGCGAATGGCGAGGGCCGCGTTGGCAGCGCGTCGCGAATTCCGCTGGTGATCACCGGCACCCTCTACTACGGCACCCTCGCCTCCCTCTCGTCGCCGCAGTCCGGCCTGATCTTCCCGACCGGCGCAACGAACAACCAGGATCCCCGCGGCGTCGCCAGGTCCTATAACACCAACTTCGGCATCCAGCAGAACGTCGGGTGGGGCACAGTGGTCGATGTCAGCTACGTCGGCACCTTCGGAAGGCACCTCCGCTGGGCGTTCGATCAGGACCCGATTCCGATTGGCGCGCGCTTCGATGCAGCCAACCGGGACGCCACTACCGGTTCCGCGCTGCCCGACAATTTCCTCCGCTCCTATTCCGGCTATAGCGGCGTGAGCCATGTTAACTACGGCGCAACATCGAATTACCATTCGTTGCAGACCATGGTCAACCGCCGCTTCGCGAAGCGAGTTCAGCTCGGCGCCTCATGGACCTGGTCGAAGTGGATGGACGCAGTGGATTTCGACGACAATGGGGTCTCCCCATTTGTGCCCGCGCGCATCTGGAACTACGGCTTCTCCCAGTTCGACCGCACGCATAACCTGAGAATCAACTTCCTCTACGACATCCCGGGCTCTCCCTGGAAAGACCGCATCTCCAGGTGGGTGATCAGCGGATGGCAGGTCTCGGGCATCACTGCCTTCATCAGCGGACAGCCCTCCAATGTCGGCTTCTCCACCACCAACAACCGCGACTTCACCGGCACGCCTTCCACCGGCGC
>JAPKZC010001067.1:3891-4439 GCA_026394025.1 Candidatus Solibacter sp. | reverse complement strand
GGCGCGCGCGTCGTGGTCACCGGCAAAGTGGAGCTTCCGAAAAGCGAGCGGAACTTCACCCGCTACATCCGAACCGACGTCTATCAACTACCGGCGGTCGGCACGCTGGGGAATGGCGGGAAGTGGCTGTTCCGCGGTCCCGGAACCAACAACTTCGACCTCTCGTTCGTCAAGAACTTCCCCATCCGCGAACCAATGAAGCTGCAATTCCGCGCCGAGATGTACAACGCCTTCAATCACACCCAATTCAGCGGTGTCGATTCCACGGCGCGCTTCGACGCCCAGGGCCTACCCATCACCAACAGCACCTTCGGCCAGGTCACATCCGCCAGAACACCCCGGCAGATGCAATTGGCTCTTCGCTTCGTCTTCTGACCCGTGGCGGGGCAGGTTGCCAACCCTGCCCCGCCCTTTCAGCCACCCGCGGAGTTATCCTGATCATTCCTTCGAGGATCACAACTATGAAGCTTCTGACGATTCTGGTCTTGACCGGCTGCCTTTCCTGGGCGCAGGCGCCGGACGACTCCAAGCCGGCCAGTTCCAACGTG
>JAPKZC010001067.1:2376-3867 GCA_026394025.1 Candidatus Solibacter sp. | reverse complement strand
ACGCCCCCAGCGCCCAGAAGGTGCAGATCAAGCCCGGCGGCGACGGCCTTGGCAAAGGCCCCTACGACATGACCCGTGACGACAAGGGCGTTTGGACCGTCACCACACCGCCCGCCGTCCCTGGCTTCCATTACTACTTCCTGCTGGTGGACGGCTTCCAGTGCAACGATCCCGGCAGCCAGACCTATTTCGGCTGGAACACGGAGACCAGCGCCGTGGAAGTGCCGGATAAGGTCGATTTCTACGAGCCCAAAAACGTCCCTCACGGCGAGGTGCGCACGCGCTGGTACTCATCGAAGGTTACCGGGCAGTGGCGGCGTGCCCAGGTCTACACGCCGCCCGATTACGATGCCAGCGGCAGGAAGCGCTACCCGGTACTGTATCTCCAGCATGGGTCGGGGGAGAACGACACTAGCTGGGTCAAGCAGGGCCGCGTCGGCTTTATCATGGATAACCTGATCGCCGCCAAGTCCACCGTCCCCATGATCGTCGTCATGGAGAACGGCATGGTCGCTACCAAACCGGGCGCCCCAACTGCACCACCGGCCGGGGGGCGAGGGAACAGCGCATTCCAGGAGGTGGTGATCGACGATCTCATTCCGTTGATAGACGCCACCTACCGCACCCTGCCCGACCGCGAGCATCGCGCGGTTGCCGGTCTATCCATGGGCGGCGGCCAGGCGCTCCAGATCGGCCTCACCCACCTGGACAAGTTTGCCTACATCGCTTCTTTCAGCGGAGCGATCCGCGGCTTCGATATCAAGACCTCGTACAACGGCGCCTTCGCCGACACCGCGGCATTCAACAAGAAGGTCAAGTTGCTCTGGTTCGGCGCCGGCCAGGCGGAAGAAGCCATGCATACCTCCGCCCAATCCGCCCATCAGGCTCTCGACAAGGCAGGTATCAAGAACGTCTTCTTCGAGTGTCCGTTCGCCCATGAGTGGCAGACGTGGCGCTACGATCTCAACGATTTCGCTCCGCGCCTGTTCCGCTGACCGCTCCCTAGAGATCCTGCAAATGAAGCGCTTTCACAACCGTTCTCTGGCAGCAACGCTGCTGATTCTTTCCGCTCCAACCGCCTTCGCGCAAAGCGCCGTCTTGCCCGAAGGGTTGCGGACCGAGTACCTCGCCGACCCGCTCGGAATCGACGTCGAGCAGCCCCGGCTGAGCTGGACCTTGTCCTCCGCCCGCGGCGGCGAGAAACAGACCGCATACCAGGTCCTGGTCGCAAGCAGCCCGGCCAACCTCGCGAAGGACGCGGGCGATCTCTGGGATTCCAGGAAAGTCACCTCCGCCGAAACCGCCCAGGTGACTTACGCCGGACGTACGCTCACTTCGCGCATGCGGACCTGGTGGAAGGTCCGCGCCTGGGATGCGCAGGGACGCCCCGGACCTTGGAGCAAGCCGGCGACTTGGTCCATGGGCCTCCTCCGCGAATCGGATTGGGATGCCGCATTCATCGGCGCCGCCCCGCCGGCGGGCACGCCTGCC
>JAPKZC010001067.1:0-2344 GCA_026394025.1 Candidatus Solibacter sp. | reverse complement strand
GCACGCCGCTGCCCTTCCCCTGGCTCCGCAAGACCTTCACCCTGAAACAGAAGCCGCGACAGGCCACCGCTTTCGTCAATTCCCTGGGCTACTACGAACTCTACGTAAATGGCAAAAAAGTAGACGACCACGTCCTCAGCCCCGCCGTAAGCGACTACTCTAAACGCACACTGTACGTGACCCACGACGTGACGAATTACCTGGCCGAAGGCCCCAACTGCATCGCCCTCTGGCTGGGCCGCGGCTGGTATGTCAAAGGCCACCCCGGCGTGATTCACGACGGCCCCCTGGTCCGCGCGCAACTGGATCTCCTGCTGCCCGATGGAACCACGCAGAGGACCCCCACCGACGCCGCCTGGAAAGTACACGCCAGCCCCGTTACCCCTCTGGGAAAAGGAACAGCCTTCGGCGATTACGGCGGCGAGCGCTACGACGCCCGCATGGAGTTGGATGGCTGGAATGCAATCCGGTTGGACGATTCCAATTGGCAGCCGGCAACCGTATTCCACCCGCCGCAGGTCACCACCTCGGCGCAAATGGCGGAACCCAATCGCGTCATTCAGACCATGCTCCCGGTCGCCGTCACCGAAAAGGCTCCGGGCACGTATGTCGTGGACATGGGCCGGAACTTCGTCGGCTGGTTTGAGGTGAAATTACCGCCGGATACCCCGGCCGGCCAGGAAATCCGCCTCGAATACGCCGATACCCCGGCCGGCCAGGAAATCCGCCTCGAATACGCCGATACCACACCCGCCGCAAACCGCTTCATGACCCAAAACCAGCGCGACGAATACGTCACCACGGGAGCGCCGGGACAGGTCATCCGCGAGCGCTTCAACTACCATGGCTTCCGCTATGTCCAGATCGCGGGCCTCGCGCGCAGGCCCGAACCAGCCGACATCAAGGGCTACATGATTCGCACCGCGTACCAGCCGGCCAGCGAATTTGTTTCGTCCAACGACCTGCTCAACCGCATCTACCGGACCACCACCTGGACCTATGAGAATCTGACCCTCGGCGGCTACGTGGTGGACTGCCCCACCCGCGAGCGACTGGGATACGGCGGCGATGCCGGCACCTCGCTCGAGACCGGTATGTTCAACTTCGACACCAGCGCCCTCTATACCCGGTGGCTCTCAAACTGGCGTGATGCTCAAAAGCCCAATGGGGACCTGCCTTATACCGCTCCCGCATATCCCGAACAGGGCGGCGGCGGTCCCATGTGGAGCGGCTTCACCGTGACCCTGCCCTGGCAGCTATACCTGCAATATGGCGACCGGCGGATCCTCGAGATCTCCTACCCCTACATGCGGCAGTGGCTTTCCTTCGCGGAGAGTAAGACCGTGGACCACGTGCTGGAGCCCTATATCAGCTACGGCATCACTCCAGCGCAGTGGAACTACCTGGGCGATTGGGTCACACCAACCAGTAACCGGAACGCCGCCCGCGACCCGCAGGGCTCCCGGTTTATCAACACCATTCACTACCTGTACCAACTACAGATCGCCACAAAAATCGCCGCCGTCCTCGGCAGGAAAGAAGAGTCTTCTCAGTACGCCGCCAAGGCGGACGCCCTCGCCCGCGGCCTGCACCAGCGCTTCTTCGACCCATCCGCGGGCGTGTACGTCAAGGGCGAACAGGCCTATCAGGCAATGCCGCTGCTCTTCAACATGGTTCCGCCCGACAAGCGCGAGACGGTCATGAAGAACCTGGAAAACGCCATCCTGGTCAAGAACGACGGGCACGTCGATACCGGCATGCACGGTACGTATTTCCTGCTCAAACAACTGATGGAGGCAGACCGCAACGATCTCATCTATGCCTTCACCAGCAAGACAGATTACCCGAGTTGGGGCAACATGCTGGCGTTGGGCGCCACCACCATGTGGGAGAACTGGTCGGGCGGTTCGCACATTCACGACACCCTGATTTCCATCGGCGCCTGGTTCATCCAAGGCATCGGCGGCATTCGCATCGACGAGAAGGCTCCCGGCTTCACTCACTTCTTCATCAAGCCGGCGGTAGTCGGCGACCTGACGTTTGCCCGAACCTCCTACAACTCCATCCACGGCAAAATCGTCAGCAACTGGCGAAGGGAAAACGACACGCTCTACCTGGATGTCACCGTCCCGGCGGGCGCCACCGCCACCGTGCTGATGCCCGCTGCGGGCGGCAGGACGGAGCATGCCGTCGGGTCGGGCAGCCACCAGTTCGTTTCGAAGCTCGCCCGCTAAACCCGGCTGGGCCTGCTGTCCGCCTTCAAGTCGCCCAAGGCATACTGCATGCCCGCCAGAAAGTGCTCCAGCAGCACGGGGTTCGAGTAAATCTTGACCCCGTGCCCCAG
>JAPKZC010000519.1:3393-5804 GCA_026394025.1 Candidatus Solibacter sp. | reverse complement strand
CGCCGGCGCTGCCCCCGCCTGCTCCACCGGATGGTTCTTGCCCCCCACGCTGATCGTGCCCAGCCGATTGCTGGCGGTCAGATTCGCCGCCACGGTGTAGCTCACCGCGCCGCTGCCTGTTCCGGATTGTCCCGCGGTGAACGCGATCCAACCCGCCGTTGATGTCGCCGTCCACGCGCACCCGCTCTGCGTGGTGACGTCGATTCGGCCGGTGCCGCCCGCCGCCAGGAAGCTCGCCGACCCCGGCGCAATGGTATACGTGCATGTCGTGCCGCCGCCTCCCGCCGCCTGGTTCACGGTTACGGACTGCCCGGCGATGGTCAGCGTCGCGGTACGCGCCGCGCCGCTGTTGGCGTCCACCGTGACACTGACCGTCCCCGGCCCGCTGGCGCTCGCCGTGGATGTTACGCGAGCCCACGCCAGATTGCTCGCCGCGGTCCACGAACACGCCGCCGCGGTCGCCACCGTAATCGAATTGGCGCCTCCCGCCGCCGCCACCGTCAGAACCGCCGGGCTGACCACATAGCCGCACCCCGCGCCCCCGCCGCCGCTGCCCCCACTCACCGTCACTCCCAGCGAGCCGCTATTGTCCCCGTAGTATCCCGGACTGCCATGCAGCGAGTATCCGTCCGCGAACCCCAGGAACAGCCGCGTCGCCGCGTCCGGCGCTACAAACTGCTGCACCGTGCCCGCACCCGTCCCGGTCTGCCCATCGCCGATAAAGAACGTCTGCCCGATGAGCGGCGAGAGCGTGGCGAACCCTTCGTTGTTCGAGAAGTCCAACCGCGGCGGCGCCGGGTCCGCCGGCTCGGCGTCGGTCAGGAATACGCCCACCAGAAACATCGTCTTGCGGGTGTGGATTACGCCCGCAATGCCCTGGTAGCTGGTGAGGTCCGTCCCGTTCGCGCTGCACTCCGTTCCGCCGTCCGGCCCGTTCGCCGCCGAACTTGCGCACCGCACGGTCCCCGTTGCGTTGGTCACCGTCACCGACCGCCCCGTCCCAGCGGCCAGCCGCACCGAGGGCGGCAGCAGCCCGTCGAACGCCGTGGCCCGACCCGAGGCGAAAATGTTGGAGCGCGCGTCGATGGTCAAACTCGTCCCGCCGCCGTCTCCACCGCTGCCCCCGCCGGTGCCCGGCGCCACCCGCAAACTCACCGTCAGACCGCCCGTGTTGTCCTGATATGCCCCCGGCGCGCCGTGAAACGCCTCCGCGTCGGCGAATCCCAGAAACAGCCGCGTTGCCGTCTCCGGCACCACTACCGTCTGCTGTGCATTTGCCGCCGTCCGTCCATTGCCCAGGAAAAACACCTGTCCGAGCAGCGGCGCGAGCGACGTGTAATCCTCGTTGTTGGTGAAATCCAGCCTGGCCGGCGCCGGATCTGCCGGCTCCCGGTCGTCGAGAAACACCCCCACCAGGAACATCACCTTGCGCCCGTGAACGACGCCGGCGATCCCGCGGTAGGAAAGCACGTCAGTGGACCCGCTGACGCAGAACGCCGCGCCATCGGCCGGAATTGTGGCTGTCCCGCTCTGGCAATGGGTGGCGCCGTTCACCACATCCAACGCCAACACCTTGCCGGCTCCGGCGGAAAAACGGTACCCTGGCGGCAGCAAACCGTTGAACGCCGTGGCGCGCCCGGCGGCGAAAATGTTCGACTTCGCGTCCACCTCAAACGTGGCCAGCGCCCCCATCTGCCGGATGGTGAACGCCGCCGTCCCCACCCGGATCACGCCGGTCCGTTCAGTCATAGCCGGGTTGGCAGACACCTCAAAGGCCACCCGCGCCGGCCCCGTGCCGCTCGCCGCGCCGGTAATTCGCAGCCACGCCGCCTCGCTCACCGCCGTCCAGGCGCACGCCGCCGCCGTCACCACCTGGAAGGTGTCCTGATAGACCAGGTGGTACACCGAGAAGCCTGTGGGATCCACCGCATACGCGCACACCGCGGAGGCCGCAGCCTGGCTGACGGTCACAGTCTGCCCCGCGATGGTTGCCGTCGTGCTACGCGCCGCTCCCGTATTCGCGCCCGCCGAAAGGGTCACCGTCCCGTTGCCCGTGCCCGACGCGCCGGCAGTCACCGTCAACCATGTCTGGTTGCTGGCAGCCGTCCAGGCGCAAGCCGCCCCGGTGGCCACAGTGAAGCTGCTCGAGCCACCGGCGGCGGAGACCGCCGCGGAGGCCGGAGAGACCGTATACGTGCAGCCTGTGCCGGCTTGCACCGGCAAGGTGACGTCCCTCTGGGACGCCGCCCCGCCCACGCGCACCAGCAGGGAAGGCGATTGGCTGGTCACCTGGCCGGGTACGGTGAAGATAACGGCGTAGGCTCCCACCAGGAAATAGTCGAGGATGGCGAGTCTCGGACGCACCGTGATGCCCTGAATTTCCACCTCAACGGTGTCGCTGACGCGGTTGG
>JAPKZC010000519.1:0-3341 GCA_026394025.1 Candidatus Solibacter sp. | reverse complement strand
CCAATCAGCAAGATCTCTTCCCCGCGCCTGGCCGGTGCGTTCGCTGTGACCTCATAGCCGTCGGCATGGTAAGCCCAGGCGGGACCCACGCCGCTGCCGTCGGCGCTGTAGAGACGCGGGCTGCGAGGCGCAACCGAAATCGTCCGGGCCGCGCTTCTGCCCGCCGGCGTCACCACGCGGAGGTCCACCGCGGTGGAAATCCCGAATGGAAGTTGAACCGTCACCCACCCGGCAGCGATGCCCCCGATGGGCGCCGTCAGGGTCCGGCCGGTGTCGGTCACTTCCACCGAGATGCCTTGCAGTTGGTTCGGCCACGGCACACCAGAGTCCACGCGCGCGGTTGCCGCCGCGAAGTTCCGTCCACGGATGATGATTGTCCCGCCGGGGGCGAAAGCCGCCGTCCCGTCGGCGTCGTTGACCACGTCCGTGATCTCTACCGCAGACGTCGCGGACACCGCCGCCTGGCTGACGGTCAACGTCTGTCCGGCAATGGTCGCCGTCCCGCTGCGCGCCGCTCCGGTGTTCGCGGCGGCCGTCAGCGTCACGCTGCCGTTTCCCGTGCCGCTGGCGCCCGCGCTCACCGTCAGCCACGCCGCGTTGCTCGCCGCCGTCCACGCGCAACCCGTCCCCGCCGTGACCTGCACCGTCAGCGTCCCGCCTGCTGCCGTCACCGATTGCGTCGCTGCGTTGATCGTATAGGTGCACGCCGAGGCACCCGCCGCCTGGCTGACGGTCAACGTCTGCCCGCCGATGGTCAGCGTGCCGCTCCGCGCTGCTCCGGTGTTCGCCGCCACTGCGTAGGCAACTGTTCCGGGTCCGCTCCCCGAGGCGCCACTGGTCACCGTGACCCACGCCGCCCCGCTGACGGCGGTCCATCCGCACCCGGCCGCCGCGGTAACCGCCACACTCGCCGTGCCAGCCGCTGCCGGCATCTGTCGCGCCGTCTCGCTCAGCGCGTAGGTGCACGCCGGTGGCGTGGTGCCGCCCGCAATATTTAGCGTTGCGGTGTAGGAGTCACTGGCTTCCCAGTAGTATCCCGGATCGCCACTGAACAGCCGCCCCATGGCGAATCCCAGGTAGAGACGGGTGGCCGTCGCCGGAATGGCATATTCGTGCGGAACCCCTGCCGTGGTGACCCCGTCGCCGATCAGAAACACCTGCCCAACGAGGGGCGCCAGCGAGCGAAACTCGAACGGCTCGGTGAACACCAGTTTCGCCGGAGGCGCCCCGTCGGGAACGTTGTCGTCCAAAAACACGCCCGCCAGAAAGTAGCCGCGCCACTTCGCCTCAATCCCCGACAAACCACGGTAGGCGTTGAGATTCGTGTAGTACCCGGCGCCGTCCGCCGTGGTATACCCGCCTCCGCAGCAACGAACCCTCCCAGTCACCTGCGGTACCGTCAAGATTTTCCCCGGCCCCGGATTGAGGCGCACCATCGGCGGCAGGTAGCCGTCGAACGCCGTCTCCCGCCCCGCCGCATAGAGATTCGACTTGGCGTCCACCTGCACCGGCGAAACACCCGTGGCGGTTCCCGCTGAAAGGTCGATGGCCGCGGTCAACGACCCGCCTCCCTGCTGGTACCAGCCCGCGTTGCCGGTCATCAGGTCGCTGCGCGCATACCCCAGAAACACCCGCGTGGCGTCGTGCGGCACCACGATACGCTTGCCGGCGCCGGTGCCGATATAGAATGTCTGCCCGATGAGCGGCTCTAGCGTCGTGTATCCGTCATTGGTGAAATCGAGCGCGGTTGGCGGCCACCCGCCCGGCTTCCAATCGTTCAGAAACACGCCGACCAGAAACATCGAGCGCGTGGGATGTTTGATGCCCGATATCGAGCCATAGGGTTCAATATCGGTTTTGGGCCCGCAGGCGGCGGTGCCTTCCGGCGGCGCACTGATGCCATCCTTGCAGGTCACCGAACCCGAAGCGCGCACCGTCATGACCCGCCCCGGCGCGGCGGTGAACTTCCAGCCCGGCGGCATTTCGGTGGGCCAGTTCACATCCAGCCCGGACCAGTAGATGCTGGACTTCCCGTTCACCGTCATGGTGGTGCCGGTCGCCACGGGACCGGGCACGAACGGCGTCACCCCCGCCACCGTCACCTGTAGTGAACCGTTGTTGTCGTTGTACCCATAGGGCGCCCCGCTGAATCCCACGGCGTCCGCAAAACCAAGGTAGAGCCGCGTCGCTGCCGCCGGCGCCGCGACCTGCTGCACTGCGCCGCCCGACGTGCGCCCGTCACCGATAAAGAACACCTGCCCGATCAACGGCGAGAGATTCGCGTAGTTCTCCGTGGTCGAAAAATCCAGACGGTCGGGGGCCGGGTCTGACGGTTCGCGCTCATCCAGAAACACGCCGACCAGAAACATCTCGCGCGTCCTGTGCACGATTCCCGAAATGCCCGCCCAGGAAGCGATGTTGGTTCCCTGCCACCGCAGCGGTTCACCGTCCCGTCGGGTCCATGCAACGGCTCGTAGGCGATGCCATTGCACGCGATGGTTCCCGAAACCGTGGGAAACGTGAGCACTCTCCCGGCGCCCGCCGCGAAGCGTACCGCCGGCGGCAAAACTCCGTTGAACGCTACGCCGCGCCCGGCGGCATAGACGTTCGCCTTTCCGTCCACCGTCACGCTGGTGCTCTGACCGAACGCAGTTGTGGCCCATGTCAAGAGAAGGGTTGGAATGACGAGGAACTTGCCCACGAATCACCTCCGTAGATCGGCTGGCTGGCGTACTATGGTTCGCGCCCGAATGCCCTTCAGGCATCTGCGGCAGGCTGAAAATACCATAAAAGAGAAACAGATACAATACTCTTTTACAATTTGTCAGTACCGTTACTGGCGAAACCTACCAGCCCGCGCCTCAGGGAAGGCGCAGGGTCAGGTTCCCGAATTAGTTGAGTCAGTTCGTCAGGAAGAACTCGCTGGTAACTTCCTTCCAGTCCGTTCCCGGCAGCACCGCCAGCAGGTCTTCCGCGGGCCGTCCGCCATCGGCCGCCACCGCACCGGCCAGGGCCGGCTGCCGCGCGTAGAGGCGCTCTACTGCCTCACGCATCCACTCGCACACCAACATTTTGGGAACCAGGTTGCGCGCCGTGTTCTCCTCGTCCGGAACGTGTATGCTGACCAGCCAGCCTTTGCCGTACGGGTCCTGGCGCAACAGAGCCGGGTTGTTCAGCACTTCGGCGTTCACTTCCATCACTTCGCCTTCGGTGGGCGAGACCATCTCGGTTTTCTGGCCGTCGCGGATGAAGGCGATTGCCTTCTGTCCCTGCCGGATCCATTGGCCCGGTTTCGGCAGCTCGATCTTCTCAATCCTGCCCGCCAGCGCAGCCGCGAATTC
>JAPKZC010000759.1:1129-7124 GCA_026394025.1 Candidatus Solibacter sp. | reverse complement strand
AGGAGCCGTCGGCGGCCACGCTGACACGGGGCAGCGGCTTGGGAGCGGCCACAATGCCGATGGCGTAGAGCTCCCCGCGGCGCGCATCGTAGCGGATGAAGGCCTGTGCGGAGCCGCTATCGGCGATGCCGTAGACGACGGTGCGGTCGAGATTGGTGGACAGTTCGGCCAAGATCACCTGCGATGGGAAGGTATCGAGCACGACGGGCAGGGTCTTGGCCAGGTTGGCGAAGGTAGCCAGTGACTGCATGGCCCCGGAGATGGGGTCAAAGAGCAGAATCCCGTTGGATGTGACGATGAAGGCGCGCCCGTCGGCAAGAAAGGTGAGGCCGAGCGGAGTATCGCCAGTGGAGAAGGTCTGCCGCGTATTGTCGTTGAGATTGATCAGGGTGACCGCGTTCTTACTCGGGTCGGCGGGCGCGGAACTACCGTAATGCGCCACCAGCAGGTACTTGGAGTCGGGAGATATGGAGAGGGCTCCCGGTTGAGGCGCCACGTTCATCGAAGTGCGGATGGAGTAGTCCGCGGTAGACATGACTTCGATGCGGTTCGCCGTGAAATTGGCGATGTAGAGCAAGCCTCGGGATTCATCGAGGGCGATATCGGATGCGTGGCCGCCGATCGGAACGACGGTCCCGAAGCTGGCTGCATCGCAGGGTGACGAGCTCAGCAGAGCAGCGAACGCGATCAAGATCAGGCAATTGTTCCAGCGCATAAATTTAGGGCCTTCAGACGTTACGATTAGAGTCCCGCGGCGCTAGGGAAGCAATGATCGAAATGGCTAGCAGCCACCGCATTACCAAAGTTAGCCGTGTATTTCCGTAGGCTTATGCGTATACTTCCCGCGTGGATCGAATCTCGCCTGCGCACTGGAAACGGCACGGGGCCGGCTCGTCCACGGAAGGGCCTAATACTGCCATGAAGAAACTCAACTGGACATACGTACCGATATTCGTCATCTTCGCACTCAGCATGACGGCGGTGGCGATACTGCGCGCTCAGGCTCAAGGCTCCATCACGCGGATTACGCCGGTGCCCGAAGGCCCCGAATACTCCGTGGACGGGCAACCCTACACGCGCGCGTCGAGCGCGGCGTGGCCGGAGGGGAGCAAGCACACGCTGTGGGTGCCCTATGCAACTCAGATGGGCCATGTCCGGACGAGATACGTATTTCGTGGTTGGGAGTTCGCGGGCGGCCCAATTCCGTTCAACCCGGTGACGGTGACGGCAAGTCCGTCGATATCCGAATACCGCGCGCTTTTCGACGTGCTCTACGGCTTGGGCGTGGCGCTGTTCAACTGCCCGGATCCCACGCACTGCGATAGCCCGGGCACGATCTCGGTGGACGGGGCGCTCTACAATTCGACCGAGGATGTATACATGCCGGCGAACTCCACGGTGGTTTTGCAGGCATTTCCTAAACCCGGATACGTCTTCCTGGGGTGGCTGCCGGGCACAAACCAGGCGATCACCGGTTTCCAGAACACGGTAACCCTTACGGGCCCGTTGACCGTGTATCCGAGATTTCAGGTGGCGCGAAAGGTCAACCTGACCACCGATCCGCCGGAACTGGTGCTGCTCGCCGACCGGGCGCCGGTGCCGACGCCGTCCGCCCTGGACTGGGCGATCGATTCGGTACATACCGTGGGCGCCAACTCGCCGCAGAGGGATAAATTCGGCAAGATCTGGGTATTTCAATCGTGGAGCGATGGCGGTGAGTTGGACCATGCATACACGGTGGCGAGCTCGAGTACGCCGGCCAGCTTGACGGCGAAGTATGTAGCCGCGGCGGGGGTCGCCATCCTGACGCTGCCGGTGGGATTACAGATCAAAGTGGACGGGCAGTACAACGCGCTCAATCCTTATTACTTCGCCTGGGGAGCCGGCGAGAAACACCACCTGGAAGCGCCGGCGCAGCAGACCGACGCGCAGGGCCGGGTGTGGCAATTCAGTTCGTGGTCGAACGGCGGGAAGGCGACGCAGGACATCGTTGTGCCGGAGGACGCGGCGGCGAACGGTCTGCGGTTGACGGCGACGTATACGCCTTTGACCAAGCTGACGGTCAACAGTTCGCTGTCCGGGTTGAGCGTGAAGCTGGATGGCGTCGAATGCACGACGCCGTGCGAGACGCTGCGCGACGTGGGGACGCAGGTGCGAGTGAGCGCGCCGGCCTCGGTTTCACAAGGCGACGGCGCGCGCTCGGATTTCGACGGCTGGCCGGGAACGCCGGGCGACCTGGTGGTCACACTGGGCGACGCCGCGGTTACAGTGAACGCGAATTATCATCTATTCAACCGGCTCAGCGCGGCCAGCGACCCGGTGAACGGAGCGGTGTGGACCGTGCTGCCGGCATCGGCGGACGGCTTCTATCGAGCCAACTCGAATGTGGCGTTGAGCCTGACGGCGCAGCCCGGGTACAGATTCCGGCGATGGGACGGCGACCTGAGCGGCACGATTCCATCGGGAGTAGTCACGATGAGCGCGCCGCGGGTGGTGAAGGCGCTGCTCGATCCGGTCCCGTATATCGCGCCGGCCGGGGTGGGTAATGCCGCAGGGACGACGCCGCAAACAGGCATGGCGCCGGGCGGCATCATATCCATCTTCGGAGTCAATCTGGCGACGGAGACGGTGGTGGCGCCGGACGGCATGCTGCCGCAGACTCTGGGCGGGCTGACGGTGCGGGTGGGCGACCGCATTCTGCCGCTATTCTTCGTTTCGCCGCAGCAGATCAACGCGCAGCTGCCGGACGATCTGGCGACCGGGAATCAGGTGCTGACCATCAGTCCGGCGGGAGCGGCGGAAGTGCGCGCCCCCTTCACCGTGGTACGCAACGCGCCGGGGCTGTTCCCGGTGACGGTAAACGGCCAGGCGATGGCGATGGCGGTCCACGAGAACGGTTCGCCGGTGACGGCGGATGCGCCGGCGCGGCCGGGCGAGTTGCTGACGGTGTACGGCACGGGGTTCGGGCCGGCCGAACGGACGCGCCCGGAGGGCTTTCCGATTCCACAGACGCCTGCGTACTCCCTGGCGGACGGGGTGACGGTGCAGGTGGGCGAGGTGGCTACGCCCGCTGAGAAGGCGTTCGCGGTGGCGGGACGCTGCGGAATTGACGCTGTGCAGTTCCGGCTGGACAGCGCGGCAACTGGGACTGCGACGCTGCGGATCACGGTCAACGGCGCGGACAGCAATACGCTACTGCTGCCGGTGCGGTAGGCCTCCCAGGGTCCAGGCGGCCAGAACGTCAAGCCGGGGTTCTGCCTCGGCGGCAATTCCTCGTGTTCCGGCAAGTGCGGTAATGGCCGCGCGATTGGCCCAACTCCCGCTCGGCCTTGCCAGTATCGCGCTGTCTGCACTGATTGTGGGACGGACCCAACGGTTCTCAGCCGGCGCCACCGGCCGCACCCCATCCGCGTCCGTATCAGGAATGCGCGAAAGAATGCAGGCTTGGCAGGCCGGAGGCCAGCGTTACGAGTCCGCCCGGCTGCAGCACGGCGCTGCGATGGCACAGTTCCGCCATGGAAGCCAGATCGTGCGAGATGTACAGGATGGCGGTGCCTTGATCGCGATTGAGACGGCGAAACAGGTCGAGAATTTCGGCCCGCGACGCGGCGTCCAGCGCGCTGCTCGGCTCGTCGGCGATCAGTAGGCGTGGCTGATGCAGCACGGCCATCGCGATCACCACGCGTTGCGCCTGGCCCACGCTGATCTGGCTGGGGTAGCGGCGCAGGAAGGCGTCATCCTCGGGTAGGGCCATGCGGCGGAGCAAGGCGCGGACCGCCGGTTTTGCCTCCGCCCACGGTGCCTCCGAGTGCGCGCGCCAGACTTCGTGGATCTGGGTTTCCAGGCGCAGCGCGGGGTTGAGCGCAGAAATCGGGCTTTGCAGGACCAGCGCGATCTCGCGGCCGCGAATACGGCGCAAGTCGCGCTCACGGCAAGCCATCAGGTCACGCCCGCCGAACAGGATCCGGCCGCGCACCCGGCCGCCGCGCATTTCGAGCAGGCGCAGGATGGCCAGCGCAATGGTGCTTTTGCCAGCGCCGCAGATAGATTTCGTCAATATTCCACACCAGGCGCGGATGCAGCGCCGAGGGCTGCACATTGCGCACGGATGGTGCGACGCCAACCAGCGCGTTCCGATTCAGCAGGAAGATGATGGGCGCCTGCTCGCTGACAATCTCCTGGACGCGATCGAACAGCGCTTTGCGCTTCTGTCCGTCGCCACTGGAGGCCTGCGCGCGCATGAGGCGGTCGATCTCCGCTTCCCATGGAGTCCCCGGGGCTGCCTGCTTCGGATTCCAGGCATGATTGCTGGAGGAACTCAACCACAAGTTCATCTGCCCGTCCGGGTCCAGATCGACATTGTTGAGTCCGAGAAGGCAAGCTTGGTAGCTGGAGCTCTTCCCAATACGCTCGACAAGCGACGGGAAATCCAGGGTGACGAGGTTCAATTTGACACCGAGCGCGGCCAGGTCCTGCTGGATCATGGAGGCCATGCGTTCTCTCGCCTTGTTGCCGGCATTGGTGATCAGGGAGAATTCGACCGCGTGACCTTCGCGGTCGCGAAGCGTACTGCCCTTCAGGAGGAAACCGTCTTGCGCCAGCAGGCGGCGCGCCAGATCCAGGTCCCACGCGTGCGGTTTGAGCTTGCGATTGAACCAGAACTGGTTGACCGCCGGGAACGGGCCCACGCCCGGCACGGCGTGCCCACGATACACGACGCGGCAGAGATCGTCGCGGCGGATGGCGTGCGATACCGCCAGCCGGAAACTGCGCGAAGCGAACCACGCCTTCTCGTGGGCGGGCAGGGCCGCCGCGGGGGACATGTTGAACCAGAGGAACTCGTTCTCCAGGGTCGCACCGGCATCGCGCACGAAGCCCGGCTGGTCGCGCGCTAAGGCGTCGAACTGGTCCGGATCGACGGAGGAAATCAGGTGCAGTTCGCCGCGCTGGAAGCGCAGAAGTTCGAGGTCGCGGTTTTGCTGGATGTCGAGCCGGATGGAATTGAGGTAGGGCAGCCCGCGGCCGGAGCGGGTCTTCCAATAGTGCGGGTTGCGCGCCAGGCGCAGCCACGCACCCGGCTTGTGCTCCGCTATGCGGAAGGGCCCAAGTACGGCCCGTTCCTTGAGGGACGAGCGGCGCGACATGATGCAGATTTGGTCGAACAGGCGTACCCCGCCCCCCAGCGGGGCTGGCGTTCGGATGGTCACCGTGTGCGGCCCGCCGGCGACGGCGCTGGCCGGCCCTCCTTCGGTGCGCAGCCCATCGCCCGTCGGGGAATGCAGGTTCGGGTCCATCAGGGTTTCCAACGTGTAGACCACGTCGCTCGAATCAAACGGCGTGCCGTCGGAGAATACGACGCCTTCGCGCAACTGAAACCGGATGGCCTTTCCGCCCTCCAGCACCTTCCACGAGGTTGCCAGTGCCGGCTCCGGCAGTTGGGTCGCGCGGTTGATGCGCACCAATACTCCACCGGTCAGGTAACGGACCATCTCGCTCGCGTCCTCATCCACCAGCGCGGGATGAAACGTGCGGGGTTCG
The DNA here is from genome assembly GCA_026394025.1 of Candidatus Solibacter sp. Classification (GTDB taxonomy): domain Bacteria; phylum Acidobacteriota; class Terriglobia; order Bryobacterales; family Bryobacteraceae; genus Solibacter. The sequence continues at coordinate 1,586 of JAPKZC010000759.1, read as the reverse complement.
CTACGCAGCGAGAGCCGAAGTTCCCCGCCCCACTGCGCCACAACCGGCTGCGCGGCAGCCAGAAACGCCAGCAGAAGCAGTTCAAGTCTCATCGGATGTCCTCCACGGAGGGCTGCGCGACATGGCAGCAACTCAAGGTGATGACCAACAGCACCAGCGGCGCCGCCACCCAGGGCTGGTGCGAGAGCGACGGCAGGTTCTGCAAATCGCGCAACAAGTTACCCCACGATGGCATCGGTTCGGAGATCCCCAGGCCCAGGATGGAAAGGTTGGCCTCGCTGAGCAGGAAGACCGGCGCGGTGACCCAGAACTGCGCCCACGTAACCGGGGCGAGGTTGGGTATGACGTGCACCACGGCAAGGCGCCATGTTGCACAACCCGCGGCACGCGCGGCCAGTGCGTAGTCGGAACGGAGTTCGCTCTGCACCGCAGCCATCAGAATTCGCGCCGGCGCCGC
>JAPKZC010000759.1:0-1119 GCA_026394025.1 Candidatus Solibacter sp. | reverse complement strand
GCCGCCCACCCGAGACACCCGAGCAGCGCAAAAATCAAGCCGGCCGACACAGCCGGTGACGTGTTCAGCGGCAGTATGGCGCGCACCGCCAGCATTAGAAAGATCCACGGCAGCGCCAGCACCAGGTCGACGGCCACCATCGCGACGCGCGGCCAAACGCCCCCTGCAAGTACGGCCGAAACGGCCACTGCCAGCGCCAGCCCGACCGAAACCAGAGCGGCGGCTGGGGCCAGCACCAGCGAGATCCGGCCGCCGTACAGGAGGCGGGCGAGCCGGTCACGTCCGATCGCGTCGGTGCCCAGCAGGTGTCTGCGGGAGGGCGCCGCGCGAGTTTCCTCGCGAAACTGCCGGTCGTAGGGAAACGGCGCGGTCCACTCAGCGGCGAGCGTTACAACGAAGATCCCCAGCAAAGTGATTTTCGCCGCGCGCCGCATCACGCCCACCGGCACACCATGACGCGGCCCGCGTCCGCGCACAGGTTGGCCGCGCACGTGATCGCGGCGGCCAGCATAGTGAGAGGAACCAGCACTGGCAGATCGCGTGCCATCGCGGATTGCCAGACCAACTGCCCTATTCCGGCCGAGTCGCACAACGCTTCCACCGGGACCACAGCACCGGCAGCCAAGCTTACCGAGATTCCGGCCAGGGCCAGCAATTGAGGAGCCGCCGGCAGGCAGACATGGCGCAGCGCCAGCGCACCGGGCCCAATGCCCCGCGAGCGCGCCGCCAGCACGTGCGGCCGCCGCCATCCCGCCGTGAGGATGCTGCGCGCGTAACGCATTACCCTTGGGAACAGCACGACGGCCAATGCCAGTGCGGGTCCAGCTTCGAAGTACATGGCCAGTATGGCGACCACCGCCGCCGGCAGGCAGAGCAGGCCGCCGGTCACCAGGGTCAAGGCGAAATCCAAACCGGGCCGCCGCACCCAGAGCCCCACCAGACAGAGCAGGGCCGACGCAGCCCAGGCAATAGCCAGGCCCGCGGCCAGAGTTCGCGAGGTGACTCCGGCGCGCTGCGAGACCAGATCGCGCACCGGCTGGCGCAGCGAGATCGAGGCGCCCCAATCGCCGCGCAGCAGGCCGGCCAGGTAGTGCCAGGCGCTGGGCGCGGCGGCATCGG
>JAPKZC010000846.1 GCA_026394025.1 Candidatus Solibacter sp. | reverse complement strand
TCTTGCCCTCGACGGTGACACATTCGACGCTGATGGGAGATGCCTTGTCGAGTTGCAGCGCGAGGTGGGCGGGGCCGAGATTGTGAACCAGCCAGTCTCCCAATGAGCCGCCGGTGGAGAAGTCCAGGAAGGCGCGCCACTGGTTGGTCATCAGGGGGTTGAAGGGCCTGGGCGCGGCGGGCCCCAGCCAGAGATCCCAATCGAGGGTATCCGGCACGGTCTGCGTTTCGGGCCCGGTGTCGGGCAGGTTGGGCTGGCCGCCATAGATGCCGCCGGTCCAGGCGTGGACTTCGCGGACCTCGCCGATGTCGCCGGACCAAAGGATCTCGCAGGCGGTTTTGGTCGCCTCGTGGTTGAAGCCCTGGTTGCCCATTTGGGTCGCGATCTTGTACTTGGCGGCGGCGTCGGTGAGCAGGCGGGCTTCCGACGCGGTGCGGGTGAGGGGCTTCTCGCAGTAGACATGCTTGCCGTGCTGCATGGCAAGCAGCGCGATTGGGGTATGCAGATGGTCCGGGGTGGCGATCATCACGGCATCGATGCTCTTGCCCTCGGCTTCAAACATCTTTCGGAAGTCTTTGTACTTTTTGGCTTTGGGGTAAGCCTGGAATCCGCGGGCTGCTCTTACCTCGTCGACATCGCAGAGCGCCACGATGTTCTCCGTCGGGGCAACTCCCTGGAGGATGGCCGGGCCGCGCGTGCCGAGCCCAATAGCGGCGATGTTCAATTTCTCGTTGAAGGACTTATACCCCAAGGCGGAAAGCGAGGGGGTGCTGCCGAAGCCCCCGGCAGGCACGGCGCCCGCCAACAGGGTTCCATAGAAGAAATACCGCCTGGAAAAACGATTCTCGTGCATTCGAATGCTCTCCACAGTTGAGATCTAAACGGCTCCGCCGGGCAATCAAAGACTCGACCTTTCCGCGGACGAAGAACACCTGACGTGGCTTCGCGGGCGGGGGCTGCCGCCAACGCTTTGGAACAACCCGGCTTCAACGGTGTAGCACGCTTCGAGGGTCGTCGTCTACCGTGGAAGGGACGGGAAAGGGGTTTGGGCGAGATGCGGGAACGGTTTCGTGGAGGGGCGAACCACGCTGGCGAAGCGAGTTCACGCGCCGCCGATCAACCGTTTCCAGCCGGTGCGCCTGGGCGCAGCCACGCCGAGCAGGGCACGAAACGGCTGGGATTCAGCTTCGGAAAGCGGCTGGCTGCCGCGCAGCAAGTGCACCACTTCCAGCATGCGGCAGAAGTGGTCCACACAGTGCCAGCAGGCGCGCAGGTGCCGGTCCATCATCTCGCGGTTGGGCCACGCGGTGCGGCCATCCACCACGTCGAGGAACGCCTTTGTGGGCAGGCAGTCCTGGGCCGCTGCCGCGGCTGCCTCGCGGCCCAGCGCGCCGCCATTTTCGGCGAGCAGGGTGCGCCGCCAGGAGTCCACCTTGCCGCGGATCAGTTCCGCCGCGCGGTCGCGCACCTTCTCCACGGTCTCGGGCGAAACGCGGAGCATGGGTCCCGCCTCCGCCGGCGAATAGTGCATGGTTTCGAACCAGGCGGCCTGCTTTTCGGTCATGGTGAACGGCTCAAGAGCCGCCGTCAGGGTTTCGAGGCCGATGGGGATTTCGGGGGCCGGCGCCACAAGTTCGGCCGCGATGAGCTGGCGTACTTGCGCCACGAACCAGCGTTCCTCGGGTTGTTCGGTGGATTGGAGGATGAAGGAGCCGGGTTGGCGGATGGCCAGCAGGATGTGGTCCAGGAGCGCGGAGTCGCCGGCCCTCTGCGGGGCGTAGTGGGCCAGGGTCTTGCGGATCACCGGTACGTAATGGGAAATGAAATGGGTCCACCCCTCAGGCAGATCGGCCCGGCAATCGCGGACCATTTCGTAGCAGGTATAGATCATCTTTCCCGATGGTACCGTGGCGGGCGGTCGCGGCAGCGCGGGTGCATCACCGTTTTGGCGATTTCGCGACCCGGTCGCGGAAATCGCTTTCTGACGGTTGCGACCGTAAGCGGAAGCGACTGCCGGGAACTGAAACCTCCGGGTCTTATACTGGGATCTGTGGGAAAGCGCATAGGAGCGATGGTCGCGCTGGCGGCCTGGTTGGCATCCGGCGCTCTCGCACTGGACCGGCGCAAGAGCCTGACGCAGTATTCGCGCACCATGTGGACACAGGAGCGCGGGCTGCCGCACGACACCATCCGCGCCATCGCGCAGACCACAGACGGCTACCTGTGGCTGGGGACCGACGAGGGGTTGGCGCGATTCGACGGCTACGAGTTTGTGGTCTTCAACAAGGCCAACGGCGATTTGCCGGATAATTCGATCACGGCGCTGGCGGCGGCCAACGACGGCGGGCTGTGGATCGGCACCTCCAACGGCCTGACGCAGTATCGGCAGGGGCGATTCCAGACGTTCGGGGTGAAACAGGGCCTGCCGGACGCGGCGATCACGTCCTTGCACGCGGACCAGCAGGGCGCACTGTGGGTGGTGGCGGGGCTGTATCTGAGCCGCTACCAGAGCGGGCGTTTCACAAGTTTCCAACCCGACACCGATATTCCGGTGAGTTCGGCGCGGGCGGTGTGCGAGGACGCCAATCACGATCTGTGGGTGGCGGGCTTCAGCCGGGTGGTGCGGCGCACGGGTGGCAAGTTCGTCACGGTGATACAGGCAGAAGTACTGGACGGCATGGTGGTGCTGACCATGATGGCGGACCGCGACGGCAATGTGTGGATTGCCGGAACCAAGGGGATCATCCGCAGATCCGGGAACGGCGGGATTCAGAAATACGGCCTGCGCGAGGGGCTGCCGGACCCGGTGGTGCGTGCCTTGTGGGCGGATCGCGACGGCAATATCTGGGCGGGGACCAACGGCGGGATGGCGCGGCTCCAGGGCAACCGCTTCGTCACCTCCGGCCAGGACAACCCCGAGGATGGCGACGTCGTGCGCTGTCTGTTTGAGGATCGGGAGGGGGACCTTTGGATTGGGGCCAACGGTGGTCTGAGCCGGTGGCGCAACGACATCTTCATGGTGTATGGAAAGCCCGAAGGGTTGCCCAGCGACGCGCCCAACGCAGTGTTTCAGGACCGGGAGGGCCGGGTCTGGGTGGGCTTCAACGATCTGGGCATGATGCTGTTTTCGGGGTCCGAACGTCGCAGCTATACGACTCG
>JAPKZC010000007.1 GCA_026394025.1 Candidatus Solibacter sp. | reverse complement strand
CAGCGCGTTGGGCGACCTCAGTGGCAAGATGGCCCGCGGCGCCCGCCAGTGGTTTGCCGGCTTCCTGGTGGACGCGATCCTGGCCAACCCGACGCTCGCCGACACCAAGGCCGTGTTTCACGCCGACCACCACAACCTGGCCAGCAGTGGGGCCGCCCCGTCCGATGTGACCATCGGCGCTGGCAAGCTCGCCATGCGGCTGCAGACCGATGCCAGCGGCAACCCCATCGACGCGCCGCCGCGCTACATCCTGATTCCGGCTGCGCTTGAAATGACCGTCGACAAGCTGTTGGCCACCATCTACCCGGCGCAACCGGAAGACGCCATCACGGCGCTGCGCAACCTCACGCCGATTGTGGAACCCCGTCTGGACGCGGCCGGCGAAGACGGCGCCTGGTGGCTGTTCGCCGATCCGTCTGTCGCGCCCGTGTTCGAGTACAGCGAACTGGACGGCTACACAGGCCCACAGGTGGAAGTGAAGCCCGGCTGGGACGTGCTGGGAACCGAAGTTCGGGTGGTATGGCACGTCGGCGCTGGCGCCATTGACAGCCGCGGCGCCTGGCGCAACCCGGGGGCCTGACCATGGCCCGCACGCTGACCGAATTGCAGACGGCTCGGGACAGCATCATTCAGCAGATGTCGATGCCCGACAGCCTAAGTTTCGGGGACAGGGCCGTCCGGTCGAAACCACAAGCTGATCTTGAAGCCGCGCTGAGAAAGATCGACTCGGAGATAGTGGCCTTGACGGGCAGCGCTCCGAGCCGGGTATTCACAATCGAGACAAGTCGAGGAATCTCATGAGCACAAACTTCGTTCAACAGGGCCACACGCTCACCGTTGCCGCGCCGGCGAATGTCAGCAGCGGTGACCTGGTGGTGGTGGGTAGTCTGATCGGCGTGGCCGCATTCGACGCCCTGAGCGGGGCCGACGTGGAAGTCGACACCGTGGGCGTCTTTACGCTTCCCAAGACGACGACCGACGTCGTGACGCAGGGCGCCAAACTCTACTGGGACAGCGGCACCAGCAAGCTGACCGTCACGGCAGGCACGACCAGCCGCCATCTGGTGGGCCTGGCGACGGCCGGCGCCGGCAATGGCGCGACCGTCGTCAACTGCCGGCTGATGCTGACCGGGCAGACCGGGCCGGCGGCGTAATCGACCTTTGGGGCCGATGGCGAAAAGCCACGGGGCCGTTTCCCCACGCCCGATGAGGGCGACAAGGCGGCGGGTTGTCCATCGTTACCTCCTTTGGCCGGCCGCAAAGCCCAGCTTGCACTGGGCAAGAATGGCCGGCTCCCTTTTTGTGTTGCTGTCCGAGGTTGTCTATGAAAACACGCAAGCGTAAGGAATTGCCACCGGCGGAAAGCCGTCGCTGGCGGACAGCCGTTGAGGTTGCCGCCCTGCTGGGCTGCAGCAAGGCCACCGTGCAGCGCTTCACGTCCGGCATGGTTGCGGGCGTCCCGCGCCTGCCAAGCGTGCCGCGGGGCAGCCGTGCGCGCATCTGGCATATCGACGCCGTAGAAGCGTGGTTGGCTGCCCGGCAGTCTGAGTAGGCGCAGCGAAATGATACCCTTGGCATCAAGTCAGAATCTCCGCATGGAGGCGCACCACAGGAGCGTCAACGTGCAGAAGAAACGCAGCCGGAGGTATCAGCGTGGATCGTTGTCTTTGTCGCCAGACGGGACAAAGTGGATTGGGAAGTGGTACTACATGCCGGGTAAGCAGACATCCGCCGTGTTGGGCCTGACTTCCAAACTGAGTGAGAAGCAAGCTCGCATCTTGCTTGATGAGAAGGTGCGGCCGATGAACCTGAATCCGGGGCTGTCGCGCCGTTACGAGACCTTCAAAGAGTTCGTCGAATGCGTGTTTGTTCCTGCCAAGAAGGAATGGGGCGCCTGGCGTGTGAATACTGCGAAGACGAACGCCTGGGAGATTCAGCGGTACATCCTGCCCTTTGAGGATCTGGAGCCGTCGCACTTGCGCAACGTCATGAAGTCGATGGTTTCCACCGGCGCGCCGCAATCGCATCTTGGGCATGTCCGGGGGCATCTGGTTGAAATGTGCCGGATGGCCTTCGCCGAAGGCTACCTGCAGACAAATATCTCCGAGGGCTTGAAGGTGCCCAAGGTGAAGGGCGGCGTGGCGCCGGACGCGAGACCCGCAAGCGTGGTGAGCCTGGCCGACTACGCGAAAGCGTGGTTGCTGCTGGAAGAGCGGGAGCGGCTTGCCTTTGACCTGGTGCTGTTTGCGGGGCTTCGGGAGAGTGAAGTCTACGGGCTGCAGTGCGGCGACGTGACCGAGCACGGCATCAATGTGCAGCGGTCCTTCCATCGGGGCGTCT
>JAPKZC010000884.1 GCA_026394025.1 Candidatus Solibacter sp. | reverse complement strand
GCTTTTTGGCGGTGGCTGTGATTCCAGTTTCTGGTGAACCAGTTCCCGCGGTACCGGCGGTTTTGGGAACACTATCTGTGCTACGTGGTGCGGGGCAAAGTCATGGAATTCGAATTCGAAGTGCTGAAATGATGGGCCTGCTCTACCGCATCGCGGACCGCCTGCGGCGCCGGCGCTATGCGGAGAATCACGGACGCATCGGCGAAGACCTGGCGCACCGCTTCCTGCGGTCGCGCGGATGCACGGTGGTGGCGCGCAACTACCACACGCTCTCCGGCAGCGGCGAAATCGATCTGGTGGCCTGGGATGGCGGCAAGCTTGCGTTCATCGAAGTCAAGACGCGGGGCAGCGAGGACTTCGGTCCGCCGGAAGGGGCGGTGGACGCGGAGAAGCGGGAGAGGGTGGAGCGCGCCGCCCGCGATTACGCACGGCGCGCCGACATCGCGTGGCGGGATACGCGCTTCGATATCGTCAGCGTCGTGCTGGAGCGGCCGCCGCGCATCGAGTGGTTGCGCGACGCGTTTTGACGATTCACCCCTGGAGCGCTTAGACTGTAGGGTATCCACAGAGGAGCCGAGATGAATTATTACGGACCGAAAGAAATGGCTGCGTCGTTCCGCACGGTGCGCGGCAACACGATCAAGATCGCCGAGGAAATCCCCGAGGAGAGCTACGGCTTCCGCGCCGCGGAAGGATGCCGCAGCGTCGCCGAGACGCTGGTTCACATCGCGGTTTTGCCGCGAGTGCCGCAACAGATTCACTTCATCGAGCACCTCGACACGCTGGTGGGTTTCGACTTCTTCGGCATGATGGGCAAACTGGCGGCCGAGATGCAGGTGGTACGTTCCAAGGCGGAGATTCTCGAATTGCTGCGCACGGAAGGCGAAAACTACGCTCAAGCGCTGGACGGTCTCTCCGACGCTTTTCTGGGGGAGACCGTACAGTACCCGCAGGGGATGGCGCCGCCAAGCAAGTCGCGCTTCGAGATGCTGATCGCTCCCAAAGAGCACGAGATGCACCATCGCGGCCAACTCATGATGGTACAGCGGATGCTCGGCATGGTGCCGCCCTTGACGCGCCACATGCAGGAGCGGATCGCCGCCATGAAAGCCGCCGTCGCGCAATCGTAGTGTGCCGCTGGGTCATGGCCGCGGCGGCGGCAAGCGCGTGCCTCTTATTTTTTCTTTTCGAGATTCCATAGTTCGCGCGACAGGATCTTGCCGCAGAACGGGCAGTAGTTGAGCCCCACGAACTGGTGACGGTCGTCGCCGAACACGAAGAAGTACTCGGTATCGATTTCCGTGATGATGGTGCCGTTAGAGAGTTGGTAGGGCTGCGCGTGGCGGGCAAGGTCGCGATCCAGCAGCTTGTCGAATTGCGCACAACAGATCATAGGCCTCCGGCTACTGAATGGTGCTGGCGCCTTCGATACCCTGGTCGTCCGGGAGTATGTTCCGGTTGACGTGACGATCGAGGTTGATCACGTAGGTATCGGGGGAATCGATTAGCACGGGGGAGTGGGTGGCGCAGATGATGCGGAATTTCTTCCGGTCCACCAGTTCCTGGAGCATTTTGAGAATGCGTTGGGGAAAGTCTCGCGGAACATGGAGAGCATGACCTGGCCGTGGCTGGCGGTGCGCAGGAATTCGACCATTTCCGGCTGTTCCTTGAAGAGTTCCAGTTGGGTGCGCGGATTGTGTTGTTCCGCGTCGAACAGGTAGGCCTTGCCGGGCTGGACGCCGGCGGGTTCCCAACGGTAGAGGTAGCCCTCCACCTGGTCGCCACGCAGGGCGTAGAAGATAGAGTGCAGGAGAGTCGACTTCCCCGCCCCGTTCTCGCCCTGAAGCATGACCAGTGGATGCGAGAGGTCCACGATCATGGGCATGGGGAAGTTCAGGTTGGTGAAAATCGGATGCCCCAGAATCTTAAGATGCATTTCGTTCAAGGATAGCAGGCGGGAGCGGCCGTCACTTCGGCAGCGGGGGTGTCGGCGGTTCGGCGCCGGTCAGCCGCTGGTCGGCATTGGCGGCGTCGTATTTCGGATTTTGGGCGGGCATGGAGGCATTCACGGAGGCGCGCCAGTCCCTCAGGCGGCGGCTGAGGCGGGCGGCGGTTTTCGGCTCGCGCACCACGAGATTGCGCCGTTCGCCGATATCGTCCTTCAGGTTAAAAAGCTCCAACCGGCCGTCCTCGAAGAACTCGATCAGCTTCCAATCGCCCTCGCGGATGGCGCCGGCGGGCGGCCCGCCCTGGTTGCTGTAATGCGGGTAGTGCCAATAAAGCGCGTCCCGCCGGGGCGTGCCCGTGCCGCGGAGCAACGGCTCCAAACTGAGACCGTCGATCCCTCCGCCGGTGGCGCGCTTGGCGGACGCCATTTCGACGATCGTCGGGAAAAAGTCGATGCTGCACACGGGAACATCGCAGACCCGGCCGGGTTTAGTAACGCCTGGCCAACAGGCCAGCAACGGTTCGCGAATACCACCTTCGAAGAGATGCCCTTTGCCGGCGCGCAAGGGGCTGTTGTCGGTCACCGAATTCGGGCTTCTTCCCTCGTACCGCAAACCTCCGTTGTCGGAGAAGACGAAAATGGCGGTAGTGTCCGCGATGCGCAGTTGGGCGAGTTTGGCGCGGATGCGTCCCAGGGCCTGATCCACGCTCTCCACCATGGCGGAATAGACCGGGTTGGGGAAATCTTTTCCGGCGTTCTTGCGGCGATACTTTTCGGCCGCGGCCTGACGGGCTTCGAGGGGCAGGTGCACGGCGAATTCCGGCAGGTATAGAAAGAACGGACTCTTGCCGGCGGAGTCTTCCATGAATTGGTCGGCTGCGTCGCTGAGTTTCTCCGTCAGGAAGTCGTCCTTGGTTCCGCCTTTCAGGTTGGGCAGGTCGAAGGGGCCGAAATAGGACGCCGGGCTGCCGCGGCTGGTGCCGGCCACGTTGAGGTCGAAACCCTGATCGGCGGGCAGGAAGCCTTCGCCGCCGAGGTGCCATTTTCCGATGCTCGCAGTGCGATACCCCAAGGGCTTGAGAGCCTCGGCAATAGTGGTCTCGCGCAGCGGTAGTTGTTGTTCGAAAGGCGGCGTGAGCAGTTTGGCGGCCGGCCACTGCGGGCGGCCCGCAATCCAATCGGTGAGGTGCAGTCTTGCCGGGTACTTGCCGGTCAGGATGCTGGCGCGCGTGGGTGAACAGACGGGACATGCGGCGTAGGCATTGGTGAAGCGGAGGCCTTCGGCAGCCAGCTTATCGAGATGAGGGGTCTCGTAGAAGGTATTGCCGTAGCAGCCGAAATCGCGCCAACCCAGGTCATCCACCAGGAGGAAGACGATTGAAGCAACGCAGGCGCCCGCCGCGGCGGACAGAAAGTGGCGCCGCGTGGTGGTCAACTTGCCGAATTCAATTGCCATCGTTCTTCCAGAAGACAAGTGTAAGCCCATGCGGGTGCGGCCGCGCGGGTCTAAAATGCAAGGAGTGATTACCAGCCGCAGAGAAATGCTCAGGGCGATGGCCGCCGTGCCATTCGCGTTGGGGGCGCAGGACACGCCGCCCCCGAACATCCTGTTCGTGCTTTCCGACGATCACAGCGCGCCGTACCTGGGCGCGTACGGCGCCACCTGGATGGCGACGCCGAATCTGGACCAGTTCGCGCGTGAGGGGCTGGTGTTCGAACGTGCCTTCACCGCCGCGCCGCAGTGCGTCCCATCGAGGACGGCACTGATGACGGGGCGTTCTCCCGTGGCCGCGCGCATGGGCCGCTTCAGTTCACCGCTGCCGCCGGACATCGTTACCACTCCCGAAGTGCTGCGCACGAAGGGCTACTACACGGGAGTGTGCGGCCGGTATTTCCATCTGGACGGGGTGGTGAACGCGGCGCCGACGACGGCAGACGTGTATGAGCGGAACCAGATGCGCACCTGGAAGAACCGCGTGGACTATTTGAACATCTCGTCGCAGGGGCCCACGCCGCAACTGTTCGAGCAGTTCCTGGAACAGGCGCCCAAGGGCCGTCCCTGGTTCTTCTGGATCAACTACAACGACCCGCATCATCCCTGGGACGCTGGGGCCGGCAAGGTGGATCCGGCGAAGATCAAACTGCCGCCGCACCTGCCGGACCTGCCCGGCGTGCGGGACGACCTGGCGCGCTACTGCGGCGAAGTCGAACGCGCCGACCGTTCCTTCGGCGAGGCGTTCGCCGTGCTCCGCAAGAGCGGTCAGGAAGCCAGCACGCTGGTGGTGTTCATGGGCGACAACGGCATGGCGTTTCCTCATGGCAAAGGATCGCTCTACGATCCGGGCCTGAACGTGCCGCTCATGGCGCGCTGGCCGGGGCACATCAAGCCCGGCGTAACCCGCACCTTGATCTCGGGCGAGGACGTGGCCGCGACGTTCATGGACGCCGGCGGGGCGGCGATTCCCAAAGGCGTTTCGGGCAGGAGCTTTTTCCCCTTGTTGACGGGGGGGCGCTACCAGCCCCGCGAGTACATCTTCGGCGCGCGCCTGCATCACGGCAACAGCACGTTCGACGCGACCACGAAGGCGTCTGAGTTCGATCTCTCCCGCTGCGTGCGCAGCAGCCGATACAAACTGATCTACAACCTGACACCCGAGATGGAATACTGGCCCGTGGATAGCGGCCGGGATGCGGGTTGGCAGGAAATCCTGGCCGCGCATAAAGCCGGCAAGCTGAGCGCCGAACATGAACGCGCCTATTTCCAGCGCCCGCGGACGATTCTGGAACTGTACGATCTGGAGAAAGACCCGGGCGAGTTACACAATCTCGCCGGCCAGGCCGATCTCAAAGATCTCCAGCAGACCCTGATGGCGGCGATGCAGGAGAAGATGATCACGGACTACGACTATGTACCGCCGGTGCTCAACGAAGCCCGGCCGCAGCCGGCGGCCACAAAGAAGGTTCCCTAGAACGCGGCGCACGCGCCCGGGCTATCTGCTCAGAACGTCAAGCGTACCGCCACCTGCACCTGGCGCGGCGATTTGGCCGAGAAGACTTTGCCGAAGGTGCCGGGGTCGTCCGCAAAGAGCTGGGGCAGGTCGAAATTGGTCCGGTTGAAGAGGTTGAACGCCTGCGCCTGGAACTGGAGGCTGCCGGTTTCGGAGATGGCAAACTTGCGCGCCAAAGCAACATCGAAGGTGGCAAGACCAGGCCCGCGGACAATGTTGCGGCCGGCGGAGCCGAAGCGGTCTGCGGCGGGAATAGCGAACGCCGAGGTATCGAACCAGCGGTCCGCAGTGGGATTCGCCAGCTTGGGATTGCGCAGCAGGTTGGGCCGGTCGGAGCCAAAATTGCCGCCCGTGTTGCCGGTGTTGCTGTTGTCGAACTGCAACACCGGGGTAAAGGGCTGGCCCGACTGCGCCACCAGGATGCCGCTGGTCTCGAAGTTGCGCGACCACCATTGTTTTCCCGGGAATCGCTGCACGAAGGCCAGGCTGACGCGATGCGTCATGTCGAAGCTTGAGAGTCCACGTTCGGCGCCGAAGTTATGGCTGTCCTGCGGAAAATTCCTGTCGGATACGGTGGAGAGAAACGCCGAAGTGTCGTCGATCGATTTCGAGAACGTGTAAACGCCCAGCAGCGAAAAACCGTGCGCCATGGGCCGCGAGAGGGACGCCTGGAGCGAATGGTACGCGGAATTGGAACCGCTCTCCGAGAAGAAGATGTTGCTGAACGCCGGGTAGGGACGGCGGTCTTCGAGATCGCCCGGTCCGGGATACGGTTGGTTCAGGTCGCGAGAGCGGATCAGGTGCGTACCCTTCGAGCCGGCATAGGCCAGGGTCACGATCCCGAGCGGTCTCACCTGATGCTGCAAATTCAGGTTCCAGTGCTGGAGATAGGCGGTGACGAAATCGGAACTGAGAGTGCTGAGAGAAGCCGGCGGGGCGAAACCGCCCTTGGTCGGAAACGGATTGGTGAGGGCTAGCAGAGAGGTCTCGGTGGGGAAGAATACGTAGATGTTGAAGTACGGCGGATTGAAATAGACCGACGAGTTCACGACGAGGATTCCGCTGTCGTAGAAGACACCGTAGCCTCCGCGCAACACCGTGTTCGGAGTCAGCGCCCAGGCAAATCCGATGCGCGGCGCGATGTTGTTCCAGTCCGGCCGCAACCCGGAGCGCGAGATGCCGTTGGCGCCTACTTGCTGGGTCTTCATGCTCTTCAAGTCGAACACCGACATGCGGTTGCTCGGGTCCGTGGGAGGCGAGTTGAACTCGTAGCGCAGGCCTAGATTGACGGTGAATTTGCCGCTCACCTTCCAGTCGTCCTGTAGATAAGCGTTGTAGGAAGTGGTGCGCTGCGTCTGCATATTGTCGGCTTTGGACTGCAACCCGAAGCTGGGATACCCAAGCAAGAGATCGCTGACGCCGCTACCCGAGATGGCGCCCGAGAATGACAGCGACCCGCGGGCGAGCAGATCGAGGATGCCGTTATTCCGCATGTTGCGAACCTCCAGACCCAGCTTGAGCGCGTGGCCATTCCGGACGATCGAGAGGCCTTCGGTCAACTGGTAAGTAGTTGCGGTGCGGCGGATGGGAAGTTGGGTTGGGTCGCCGATGTGCGAATATCCGGCGATGGTCATGCCGGGATAACCGAAGTCGCGCGACTGGGTGGGTAGGTAGGTGACGCCCCAGCTCTTGTTCACGTCCGTGGCGCGGTTCTCAGACAGGATCTCGCGGGTGGCGCGGTTGAGTCCGATCAAGAGCGAATTCAATACCGACGGACTGAATTCGTGCTGGTAATGCACCATGGCGTTGTGGCCGCCATCGCTCGGAAAATCGCCAAAGCCGGGGATACCGGTGGATTCTTCGGCGAACGGTTCGAACATCTCGCGCACGCCGCGGCTGTAGCGCAGCGTCAGGCGGTCGCTGGCGGTGAAGTACCGGTCGATCCGCCCGTTGAATTGCGTCTGGCTGTCGCGCAGCACCGGCTGTCCCAGGTAGTTGCCCGACGCCCCGGAGCGGTTCGGAGCCGGAAAGAGGCTCAGAATCTGCCGCGCAATGGGCGAAATGCGCGCGGCCGGTATCTGATTGCCGGGGAACGGCGTACCTGTGAACGGATCCTCAATGACAGACCCGAGGCTGGAGAGGTTGCCGGTACGCTCCGCCTCTCCCGGCACCGTGGCGAGGCGGCTTAGACCCTGCCGGCTTCTCAAGCCATCGAACGTAGCGAAGAAGAAGGTCTTCTCCTTAACGGCCGGGCCGCCAATTCCCGCTCCAAACTGGTTGCGGCTGTAATTGGCCTTTTCGCCGGAATCGAAGTAGTTCTGCCAGTCCATGGCGCGGTTGCGCAGGTACTCGTAGGCGAACCCGTGCCACTGGTTGTTGCCGCTGCGGGTGAGCACGTTGACCTGGCCCGCGCCGCTGCGTCCGTACTCGGCGCGGTAGGCGTTGGTTTCGATCTTAAATTCCTGAATCGAATCCACCGGAGGCTGCAACACGTAGCGGTTGGAAGTCTGATCGTTATTGTCGACGCCATCCAGCAGGAAGTTGTTGAACTCTTCGCGGCCGCCATTGGCATGCATGGCAAAGGACCCGCGCGTGGAGAGCTCTGAATCCTGCACGGGCGGCGAAACACCCGGAGTGAGCATGCTGAGCTGCAGAAAGTCCCGCTGGTTGAGGGGCAGACCACGGAGCGCCGCCTCATCGAAGACCGCGCTCAAATCGGAACTGGAGGTCTGTATACCCCGAACGCTGGCCTTGACTTCCAGGGTCTGCACCATGCCGGCCAGCCGGAGTTGAACGTCGACGCGCGCGTCGGAGTTGATGGCCACGCGCACTTCCTCGACATTCACCGGCTCGAAGCCATCGGCGGCGACGCCGACCGAGTAGACCGATGCCGGCGCTCCCGCGAGGCGGAAAAATCCCGTGCTATCGGTGGTGGTGTGACGCACGACGGAATGGAGTTTATCGTCGGCCCGGACCTTTGCGTTTTGCACCGGCTTGCCGCTGGGATCCGTGACAAACCCCGCCAGCGAACCGGTAGTTACCTGGGCGAGGCCGGGTATTGCGCACAGCGTGACCAGGACCGTGGAAAGAGCGAGCTTCATTCTGCCTCCTGTGTCTCCCGGCACTTACTATGTCCGAGCCAGAAATCTTGTGCAATCTACGTGCCACATTCAGGAGGCCAGTATCTTAAAACACAACAAGAAAAAGGCTAACAAATCTGCTTGTCTTGGATCTCGGTTCCTGGAGTTGCTCGTTTTTGGTAGATTGGGTTAAAAAGTGGTACTGCGCCCCACGGCAGCGTATCCGTGCCACCCCCGCCGGGGCGCCATGACGTCCCGTGCTTCGGGCCCAGGCGGCCCAGCGGGCCCTTCGGTGGGGCGATGCCCGCGGGTGCGAGAGTTACGGCTTCGGCGGCGCCTGCCTGGCCGTCAATCCAACCTGCGCAGGCGCGCGGGCTTGATGGTCCACATGGCTCCGATTTCCGACAATTTCCGGGTCACTGGGAACACCAAGGCCGGTCCATGGGACATCTGGCACGTCCTGACGTTCAGCTTGTTCTGGGGTGACGGCGCGGAGAAGGCCTCGGCCATCAGGTAAAGGAATTGCGCCGCGTTCAGGTCAGTGCCGTCCACCACCACTCGTGACGGCACGAAATTGTCGGGGAACGGTTTCCACGCTGTGTTGTTCAAAGGCTGGACGAGTTGCGCGCAAGCCCTGGCAATGGACACGACCGTGACCGCACCCTGAGAGGGACCCTGGTCCTGGTCAAAATCGACAGGGCCGTAAACGGGATTCAGACGAACGGAAGCGGGCAGCGAACCCTTGCGGTCTAATTCCGCCAGGGATGTCGCCAGCATCTGAAACATGTCGGCAAGGGAGAAGTATTCCCCATCCGCAAGCCCGAACGACGGCGGATGATTGCCCGTAATCTTCCACTCCGCGAGCAAACTCGCAACTGCTTTAGCGAGAGTCTCCCGGGGTACGTCCGAACCGACACTCGTCTTGGCCATACCCTTGAGATTTGAACTGGAAATGAACCGGCTGCCCGGGTTTGCGGAAAAAAAGTCGCTCACCAGCCAGCGCATCAACTCCTCCTCCCGACCGTACGCGGCATCAATTTCGTCTTTGGCGCGTGTGGTGCCGGGCGGCAGGGTGACCAACTTCGGATTGTCATAAGCGAAGCGGATGGGGTCCAGCACGCCTTTGTTGAAATCGGGTTTGAGGTACATCTCGATGTTGGCCAGTTCCACGCGGATCACGTGAACTCGGGATCGGTCTAACCCTTCCAGCACTTTCTTGAGGGCCGCCGGCCCGGCGTGAGCGGAGAGGAGGTGCACTTTCGGACCGCTGGTGTTGGAGGAGCGCAGGAAACCGTCCTGCCAGAAAATCTCGGGAGCGAAATCCGGCTCCGGGCTCACCAATGAACCGATTCCCGCGACACCACCGCCGTAGCCGTGGATGTTCTTTGCCGGCCAGACACTCGACTCGGGTAACCCCGCCATGATGGCGTTTTGATTGTGGCGCCGAACCTGGTGCACGATCTCGGTGTCGCCACCCAGTTCCCACGGCGTGACTCCCGTAATGCTGGCCACCTCGCCGAAGATTTCCTGGGTCTTTTTCAAGCCTCCGGAACCGCCGGAATCCGCTTCGCCGGTGAGCTGGTCCTTGTACTCCGTCAGAAACCAGCCGGCCGCTTCACCGCGGGCCAGCCAGCGGTCCCGTAGGGTCTTGGCGTTGCGGAAATTGGGACGCGGCCACATGAAGTACGCTGGCTCCCCGGAACCGTCGTAGCCGGCCTCCAGCACGCCCCGGCGAACTCCATCCAAAACGGTGTCCACCAGGCCGGCGGCCCGATTGAAATCGGCGAATGACTGGCTCGAGGCGCCGGTGAACTGAAGCAATGCGGCCATGCCGTACTTTGGATGCTCTTTTCGATAGCGCTCGATCAACGCCACCTCGCGCTTAAACCGCTCCTGGGTGATTGCGGTATTGAATTGATCGTCGAGGCGGCAGTACAGATAGACATAGACCGGCTGTTTCGCGGCTATCTCCTTGGTTTGTGACACGGCCGTCACAAGTTGACCTGTGGCCACGAGCACCAGCAACGTCAGCGTGCATATTCGCATGTATCTTCCTCCCGAGAATTATAAAGTCGAGCAACTACGTTGCCACACTCGGGGAACCGGCTACACCGGTTTCCCGACAAAAAGCCGCAGGCACAAGCCTGCGGCTTTTTGTCGCACGAGATAAGGCGGCTAGGAGATTGTCTAGGCCGGGTTGCGGGGTCTCCCCCGCAACCCGGCACACTAACACGAGTTCTCCAGACCGGCTAGCGCAGCGCTACCGGCTTTGCCATCACCTGGTTAGACTGGCAGGTTTCACTCCCGTTAAGGGCTGCCGGCTTCACCACATAGTAATAGGTGGTGCCATTAGTGACGGTCTGGTCGAGGTAAACGGTCTGGGTGGAGATTGCCGCTCCGACCAACGCGTACGGGCCGCCGCTTACCGTACTTCGGTAAACATTGTAATGATGCGCGCCAGCCACCAACGGCCAAGTCAGTTGAACCAACTTGTTCTTGGCCAGCGCCGAGAGGGCGCTGATACAACCCGCGCAAGCCGGATCCGTATTCGCGCGTACGGTCACCT
>JAPKZC010000259.1:3599-4401 GCA_026394025.1 Candidatus Solibacter sp. | reverse complement strand
TATGACGACACGGGATGGACCATGGGCCTGATGTCGCAAGCCAAGATCGACGAGATCAACGATAAGGCCGTGCTGGACGTCCCGGTGAAGAACATCGCCGGCATGTACGACCCGGCCGGCGCAGTCAAGGGCAGCGGCGCCGTCACCGCAATCCTGCACAACGGTTCCAACAATCTCATCACCCTGCGCTACCGCCTCAAGGATCTGCCGTTCGACGCCATCGAGAAATCCATCAAGGCCGGCAATACCGATCTGCCTGCTGGTACCTTGCTGGTGGCCTCCAGCGCGCGCGTCAAAGCCGAGGTGGAAAAGCTCGGTTTACAGGCGGTCTCGCTCGCCGCCGCGCCGGATGTCAAGAAGCACCCCGTCGAGCTGCCGCGCCTCGCCATGTTCACAACCTGGGGCAGTACCCAGGATCTCGGCTGGGTACGTTACGCGTTCGATAAGTTCGAGATCAACTACGATCTGATCTACAAGGAACGCATCAAGCAGGGCAACCTGCGCGCCGCCTACGACGTGATCGTGATTCCCAGCCAGGGCGGCCGCGGCGGTGGCGCCAAGGGCTTGATCTTCGATATCGAGCCGCGCCCCGGCAAGACCTTTGCGTATACCAAGGACCCCGCCTTTCCGACCCTCGGCGCCTACGGCGAGAGCGAGGACATCACCGGTGGCATGGGCCTGCCCGGTGTCGCCGAACTGGATAAGTTCGTCAACTCGGGCGGCGTGCTGATCACGCTGGGCGCGGCCAGCTACTTTGGGCCCGAGACTTTCATCACCAAGACCGTGGATGCCGCCCGCACCA
>JAPKZC010000259.1:0-3545 GCA_026394025.1 Candidatus Solibacter sp. | reverse complement strand
CTATTCGGAGCGCGTGGTTCCGGTCCGCTGGGCTGCTGGACCGCTGTTGCGCGTTCCTGCCGAGGAAGCAAAGCGCAGCGTCCTGATGCGCTTCCCCGGCAATGACAGCAGCATCCTGAGCGGTCTGATGCGCGGCGTTGCCGAAACTCGCGGGCGCCCGGCGATTCTGGACGAACCGGTGGGGCAGGGAAGAGTGGTGATCTTCTCCACCAACCCGGCCTATCGCTGGCAGAATCTGGGCGAGTTCAATATGCTCGCCAATTCGATTCTGCACTTCAACGATTTTCCGAAGTAAGTGGGATGGGGCCATGCCCCGCCCACCGCAGGCCGGGCTCCCCCAGTCTTAGCCGCTCAAATACTATCGTCACTTCTTCCCTGTAAGTGGCGCGCTGGAATTCCTTGTAGCCGCATTTCTCCGCGACCCGGACCGAACGTAGATTCTCCGGATGGATCAAACATACCGTCCGCGGGGAGCCGAAACGCTCGTCGCCCCAGGCGACCACGGCGCGAACGGCTTCCGTCGCAAAGCCCTGGCCGTGTGCACGAGGGGTCAGTGCCCAGCCGATTTCGGGAACCCCCAGGATCGGGGGCTCCATCTCCCGCTTGAACTCTGCGAATCCCAGTTCGCCCAGGAAGCCGCCAGTGGCCTTTTCTTCGATTACCCAAAAGCCAAACTCCATCCACTGCCAGTGCCCCACGTACCGCAGCAATTTTGCCCAGACCTCCTCCGCGGAAAACAGTTTGCCGCCGATGTAGCGAACCACGTCGGGGTGTGCCCACATCTCGGCGCAATCGCGGAAGTCCTCCATCCGGTGGCCGCGCAATTTGAGGCGCTCGGTTTCGACGATGGGAACCATAGACTAATCCAACCCCAACGCCTTCGCCGGATTCGTCTTCGACATCCGGTCAACGTCCGCCGCCGCGACGCCCGCTATCTTCAGCCCGGCGAAGAACGCCAGCAGCCCGTCCGGATGCAGCGGATTCCCTGCCTGCCCCAGGTCGCTCGAAAGAATGCAGTGCTCCGCTCCCACCGCGCGAATCGCCTTCGCATAATCGGCGAACTCAAGTTCCTTGTTGACGCCGATCAGCGCGTTGTACACGAACTCGAGCCACGCCCCCATTCCTGCCGCTTCCCGCATCTCCGCCACCGTCATCTGAACCGGCGCCAGCATGGCATGGGTCACGACCACGTTGCGCACGCCCGCGCGCCGCCCCTCACGAATGATCAGGAGGCACTCCGCGGCCGACGAGTGTCCCGTTTCCAGCGTCAGCCCGTGCTTCGCCGCCAGCGCGATCACCTCTTTGACTTCGGGCAGCAGCACCCCGTTTTTCGACACCGGTACGAATGGCCGATTCTGTTTCGAAAACCGCACCTGGTTCTCGGCGTCGAAGGTGGGTAGCCACACCACGCGCCCCAGCCCGCCCTTCATCAGCACCATGCGCTCGATGGCCGCCGGATTCACGCCGCCCACCGAGCGGTTCAGGTCGATACCGCCAAACACCGCGATGCCTGGCACCACCTTGGCCACCATGTATGCCAGCGAAGCCGTCGGCTCGTAGTGGCTCTTCAGCACCATTCCGCGCATGCCGCGCGCTTTCGCCAGGCGCGCCAGATCGACGGCGTCGATGGACCGCGGCACCGAATCCGGATCCGCATGCACGTGAATATCGAAGACGCCGTTCAGTTGCGCGTACAGGGTCCCGGCGAGCAGCGCGACCGCCGCCAGCCTCATTGCCCGCCGCCCGTGGGTGCGCTGGATGTAGTGGCCGCCGGCTTGCCGGCCTCCTTGGTCCGCTCTTCCAGATGGTCCTTCATCTTGAGCAGCGGCACGCCGTCGGTGAGCCACTTGGGCGCCGGCTTGTCCATCAGGTAGTGGTCGAAGTACTCCTTCATGCGGACCGTGTAGTCCTTCATGTTCTCCGGCTTGCGCAGGCCGTGATTCTCGCCCTTGTATTCCAGCATCACCACCGGCTTCTGCAAGCGCCGCAGCGTGTTGAAGTACTCGATGCCCTGCGTCTGATCCACCGCCCCGTCCTTATCGTTGTGCAAGATCATCAGCGGTGTCTTCACGTTCTTGGCGTGGTAGACCGGCGAGTTGCGCTGGTAGGATTCCAGGTTGTCCCAATAGCCGCCATAGAAACGTCCCTGGCTGCTCTCGAAGATCGCCTGGTTGGTGCCGCCAGAATTGCGATAGATCAGGCTGTACATGCTGATCATGTCGGTCAGCGGAGCGCCCGCCACAGCGGCGTGGAAGACGTCGGTCTGCGTCACCAGGAACGCTGTCTGGTAGCCGCCCCAGGAGTGCCCGTGTATGCCGACGCGCGCCGCGTCCACCACGCCCGTGGCCACTGCGGCCTTCACCGCCGGCACCACGCACGCCACCGCGCTCACCCCCGGATCGTTGACCTTATATACGATATCCGGCTCGATCACCGCATACCCATTGCTGGTGTACGCCGCAATGCTGAACCCGTTGTACCCCGGTTGCGGATAGCCGTTGGCGTTCTGCGACATCTTCTCGTAGATCTCCACCACCGCCGGATACTTCTTCGCCGGGTCGTAGTTGGCCGGCAGATAGAGCGCCGCCTGCAACTTCTCGCCGCGAGTGCTGGTGTAATCCACGATGCGCACGCCGCTGGTCCACAGAAAATCCTTCTGCTGCGGATTGGCGTCCGTTACCTTTTGCCCGTTATCGAGCAGTTTGCCCGCCAAGTAGTAATCGGGAGACTCCTTCACGCTCTCTCGCGTGAAGAGATAGGTTTCGGCGTTTTTGGCCTTCACCAGGGTGGTGTAGCGCGCGTCGCCCCACTGCAACATGCGCGCGCCGGGCTTGCCGGGTTCGATTATGCCGATGCCGGCCTTCTTGGTCCACTCGCCGTAGGCGCCGACGTAGATCGGCTGCTCCAGGTCTATGCCCTTTTCGTCCGGATCCAGGCGGAAGCGCTGCCGGTAGCGAATCTTGTCCTTCTTTCCGTTGCCCGTCAGATTCACCGCCGCGCCGCCTCTGGCCGCGACCTTCCAGATATCCCAACCGTCGCTCAACAGCACGAACTGTCCGTCCTTGCTCCAGCCGAGCGACGCCGTCGGCGGCTTGATGACGTTGACGTCGTTGTCCGCATCGATAAACGTCGTGGCCACGCCCTTGGTGATTTCCGTCTGTTTTCCAGTGGAGGTGTCGTAGGTGTAATACGTGCCGTCGTCATAGAACAGCAGTTGCCCGCCGTCCGGCGATGCGCCGCGGAACCAGCGCGCCTTGCGCAACGCCAGTTTGCGCTCGCCGGTCGCCGGGTCCACCACGTAGACATCCTCGAAACGCCGCCCGTCCAGATTGCCCATCAATTCGTACTCGCGGACGTCGGTTCCCAGCGCCACCTTCGATTCCGCGGGGAAACTCACGGTGCGCATGCTATCGTCGGCCAGGCGGAGGAACTTCCCATCGCCCGGACGCCACACGGAGAGGTAGCTGAAATTCTTATCCTGGCTTTCCTGCACTGCCTGCTGCGATTGCAGGCGCGAATCCTTCCAGTGATCCACAAGCTGGTCG
>JAPKZC010001040.1 GCA_026394025.1 Candidatus Solibacter sp. | reverse complement strand
GATGATATCGTTGCCCTGCGCCGGCACGCCCTCGTCGTCGAATGCGAAGGTGCCGAGGCCGGGACCGTGCTGCTCCCGCGCGTCGCACACCACATTGACGATCTCCGACCCGTAGCGCAAATGATGCAACTGATCCAGCGTGAGGAAGCTCATGCCCGCGTAGTTGGCCTCGCTGCCCAGCACGCGATCCAGTTCGATCGGGTGGCCGATGGATTCGTGTATCTGCAACCCCAGTTGCGCGCTATCCAGAATCAGATCGCTTTCGCCTTCGGGACACTGCTCCGCGGCGTGCAGCGCCACCGCCTCTTCGGCAATCCGCGGCGCGTTCTCCAGTAGATTTAACTGGTCCACCAGTTCGTACCCCTTCAACTGAAACTGCCCGCCGAAGGAGTTCGGGAACGACCGCTTCTGGATCTCGCCATCCTTGTAACACAGCGCCGAAAAGCCCGCGCCCGAAAGACACCGCGTCTGATCGATTACAGAGCCCAGCGTGGAAACGAAGATCTGCCGCCGCTTCTCAAACTGCATCGCCGCTTCGGCCAGGCTGACTCCGGCGTTATGCCGCAGTTCCTGGTCCACCGCCAGCAACACCGCCAGGCTGCGATCCACCGGTACCGTGAACGGGTCCACCTCCATGGGAGAGATCCACACCGCTTCGTACTTCTCTTCCGGCGCGAGCGTCACCTCGTGGGTGCGCGCCAGGGTGCCCGCCCGTGCAATTTCGAGCGCCAGCGCGGCCGCGCTCTCGATGCCGCCCGCCGTCAGACGGTCGGTAGCCGCGAAGCCCCAGCAGCCGTGCGCCAGCACGCGGATTCCCAGCCCCACGGATTCGGCGAATCCACCGCGCGGACGTCGGCATAGGTCACGCCGCGGCGCGCCACCGCGTCCAGCGCGCGCAAGGCCAGGTCTTTCATCGCGTGTCTTTCATCTGGGCGTGATCAGCCCGCCGAGCTTATCCTGCTCGCTGGCAGCGATCCGCGGGAAGCGCGTCGAATAGGCTTCCGGGTACTTCAAGCCCGACCCCGTGTTGTAGATCACTATGCGATCCGTGCTCTTCAGAAAGCGCGAGCGCAGCAGGCGCGCCGCCGCGTCCACGCAGGCCGCGCCCTCCGGCGCCGCGAAGATCCCTTCGTCGCTGGCCATCTGCACGCCTGCTTCCAGCATGTCCTCATCGCTCACCGCGAGGGCCGTGCCGCCGCTCTCGCGCACCGCGTTCAGCACCAGGAAATCGCCCAGCGGTTTGGGTACGCGCAGGCCGCTCGCCAGCGTGTGCGCGCCGTCGTAGAAGCGGCTGCGCGGCTGGTTCTCCAGGTACGCGCGCACCACCGGCTGGCAGCCATCCGCCTGCACCGCGATCATCTTGGGCCGCCGGCTGCCGATCCAGCCCAGCTTCTCCATTTCGTCGAACGCCTTCCACATGCCGATCATGCCCACGCCACCGCCCGTGGGATAGAAGATCGCGTCCGGCAGCTCCCAACCCATCTGCTCCGCCACTTCGTACCCCATCGTCTTCTTGCCTTCGATGCGGTACGGCTCCTTGAGCGTGCTCACGTCGAACCAGCCTTCCTGCGGGGCCTGCTCGGCCACCATCCGGCCGCAATCGCTAATCAGCCCGTCCACCAGGGTGACGTGCGCGCCATAAGCCTTGCACTCCAGATAGTTGGATTGCGGAACGTCGCGCGGCATGAAGATATGCGCCTCGATCCCCGCCGCCGCCGCATACGCCGCCATGGCGCTGGCCGCGTTGCCCGCCGAGGGAATCGCCACCTTCCTGATTCCCAGTTCCACGCACATGGAGACCGCACACGCCAGGCCGCGCGCCTTGAACGAGGCCGTGGGATTCAGCCCTTCGTCCTTCACCCAGAGCTGCTCGGCGCCGATGCGCGCGCCCAGCCGCTTCGTCCGTACCAGCGGCGTCCAGCCCTCGCCCAGGGTCACGATGTTCGCCTCAGCCGGCGGCAGCACGGGCGCGTACCGCCACATGTTCGCGGGACCGTTGGCCACCTCGCGCCGCGGCCAGCGGTGCCGGAGGACAGCCAGATCGTACCGCACCAGCAGCGGGCCCCCGCACGTGCACAGGTTGGCCACCGCCGCCGCATCATACTTGACGCCGCACAGGCTGCATTCCAGATGGGTCGCTTTAGGCATTCAGTAGGAGTTTAACATCTGGCTCCTTTGGCACTTCGGGCGATGTCCGGGATGTCCGGGACTACATCGGGCCGCCACGCCACACCCGCCTATTGCGCTGCCGCGGGAGCCGCCGGCATCGTCTCCTTGGTGAATCGCGGGATCATCTCATCGCGATTGGCCACGTGCCACACCGCCGCCGCCACAATGGCCGCCGCCTTGTGTACATCGTCCGGGATCACCCGCTCGTAGGTGTCGAGGTTGGTGTGGTGCGTCATGCTGTTGTACTCAATCGGGTCCTGGGCAAACCCCACACCAGGCAGCCCCGCGTTATTGAACGATGTGTGGTCCGTGCCGGCGATCACCCGGCTGGTGGAGGCGCTCACGCCGAAGACGCCCCAATCGGTGAACCGCGCCAGCACCGGCCGCAGCCCGGCGGCGGCTTCCGGCGGTCCGAAGATTCCCGCGCCGCGAATCCGGCCCGTGCCGGTGTCCACATTGAAGTAGCAATCCAGCTTGGAAAACTCCGGCCTGGGGTTCTCCGCCGTGCCGAAATGCTGCTTCACGTAGGCCAGCGACCCGAGCAGCCCTTGCTCTTCGCCCGACCACAGCGCCACGCGCACCGTCCGCCGCGGCTGCAAGCCCAGCGCCTGAATCAGCCGCGCCGCTTCCATCATGATGGCCGAGCCGATCGCGTTATCCGTGGCGCCGGTGGCGCTATGCCACGAATCCAGGTGGCCGCCCAGCATCACGATCTCATCGGCCTTATCCGTACCCGGGATGTCGGCGATCACGTTGTAGCTGGTCTTGCCTTCGGGGTAGACGTGGTTGACGATGTGGAACTCCATCTTGACGTCTTCGCCATCGGCCAGCAGACGCTCCACGCGGCCGTAATCGTCATTGCGCAGGATCAGGGTCGGCACCGTCCTGACGGGGTCGTAGGCGCGGTGCTGTTGGGCGACGATGATTCCCTCGCCGCGCGCCGTGTCATTCAACCGGACCACCGCGCCGCCCGCGATCAGCATGGCGTCAATCTGCTCCGCCACCTGTCGGGCGCCGCTCCGCCGCGTCCGGCGCCTCCGAAGCCGCCGCGCCCGCGCCCCACGTTGGGGTTGTTGGGGTCGTACTGCGCCTTCACCTGCTCATCGTCGCGCCGCTTGGCGGGCAGGTCGAAATTCACCGGAATCACCGCCGCCTTGCCCACCAGCACGACCTTACCTTTCACCCTGGACTGGTTGGCCTTCACCCACTCGTCCATCTCCGCCTTGGTGGGTCCCAACCGCGCCGGGCCGCCGCGTCCTCCGCGTCCGCCGGCGGCTGCCGCGTCCGTGTTCGCCGCTACAGCCGGAGGCAGCGGTCCCTGCGGCGGCACCAGTTGCAGCGCCGACGCGGTCACCGTCCCCTTGGTGGAAGGCGTCCAGGCCAGCACTTCAAATTTCAGATTCTCCTGCACCGGCGATACGATGAACGCGCTCGCCCGCTCATTGCTCCATCCCGGATGGCCGAAGTCCCACGGTTCCAGGCGGGCATTCTTCAGCCCCCAATCGGTGAGTTGTTTGACCACCCATTTCGCTGCCACCTCGTGGCCCGGCGTGCCCGTCACCCGCGGACCGTACCGGTCCGTCAGCATGTGGAGAGTGTGCATGATCTGCGACTTCTCCAGTTCTTCGCTGCGGAAGCGGGCAGCGGTGGCCTGGTCCACCTTCTCCTGCGCCGCCAGCAGACTGCACACGGCAAGGGCGAGCAATAGCTTTTTCATATGCGATTCAGCATAGCTCAAAGCACCGTACAATCGGAATATGGTGCGTCTTCGTCTATCGCTTTGCTGCCTCTGCGCTCTGCTCACGGCCGCCGATCGCCAACTCTTCGACGGCAAGAGTCTCACGGGCTGGGCCCGTATCCCGCGTCACGAAAATCCCTCGCCGGGCGAACAGCCCGGTTTCGTGGTGAAGGACGGCATGCTGGTGGCCATCCCCGCCGCGCCGGAAGACGACCTGTGGTTCACCGGCGAGAAGATCGGCAACGCCACCCTGCGCCTGGTCTACAAAGTGTCCGCCCCCAACGCCAACTCCGGCGTGTTCATCCGCATCCCCATCCAGCCGAAGTCCGAGGACGATGCCATCCACAAGGGCATCGAAGTACAGATCGACGAAAGCGGTGACGACTTCCACTGCTCCGGCGTTCTCTACTCCATGACCCAGGCCAAGGCGCGCCCCTACAAGCCGGCCGGCCAGTGGAACACCCTGGAAATTACCATGAAGGGCCAGCGCACCATCGTCAGGCTAAACGGCGTCCTGGTCACGGACTACGATGGCGTGGCGCCGGTGCCGGCCAAGAAATCGGTGTACGAACCCGACCGGGGCCCGCGCCCCGACACCGGCTATATCGCCATCCAACATCACGGTGGCGCCGCGTCGGTGACCTTCAAGGAAATCAGTCTGCACTAGCCGGGTAGGCCAGGAGGCATGTCCCCCCTCTCAATCCAGCATCTCAGCGACCTTGGCAAGCAGGAGATCGGGCGAATAGGGCTTCTGAATGAAAGCACCTTCACCCGCATGACTGGCGATCACGTCTTCCGGATAACCGGAAACGTACAACACCTTCGCCGCCGGCATCCTCGCTCTCAATTGCCTCGCCAGTTCACGCCCCGTCATTCCCGGCAGAATCACGTCGGTGAGAATCAGTTGGATCGGCCCCTTGTGACCCTCGGCGGCAGCGAGCGCGTGGCTCCCATTCGCCGCTTCCAGGGTCTGGTAGCCGTGGGCCTTCAGAATCGACACGGTGAGCCGTCGAACGGCATCCTCCTCGTCCACCACCAGCACGGTTGCGCGGCGATTGGGGATACCGGATAGGTCCGCCGCGCTTCCATCCGGCTCGGCGCGTTCCCCGGCTCGCGGGAGGTAGATCTTGAAGACCGAGCCCTTCCCGAGGGCGCTCTCCACCGTAATCCACCCTCGGTGTTGAGCCACAGACCCATGCACCGTCGCGAGGCCCAGCCCGGTTGCGATGGCGCGGCCCCTGGTGGTGAAGAACGGCTCAAAGACACGCGCCCTCGTCTTCTCGTCCATCCCGATTCCGGTGTCGGCCACACTCAACATCACGTACCATCCGGGTTGCGCGTCCGCGTGCCGGGCGACATAATCCTCACCGATGTGCACGTTGGCGGTGGCGATCATCAATTCGCCCCCATTGGGCAGCGCCTGAATTGCGTTGGTTACCAGATTGACGATGACCTCCCGCATCCGGTCGGCATCGATAGAAACCAGTCCCGCCGAGGGGTCCGGTTCCATTCTCAGGCTGATGTTCGGGCGCAGCAGCGGCATCCAAGCAGGGCGGCTGCGCTCCACTACCATGTTCAGGTCCAGCACGGCCGGTCTGATGATCTGCTTGCGGCCGAAAGCCAGGAGTTGTTGCGTCAGGTTCGCCGCCCGTTCGCCGGCTGCGCGAATCGCATCGATCTGCACTCGCACCGGGTCGTGGACATCGAAACCCCTCAGCAGAAGGCTGGAATAGCCGTTGATCACCGTGAGCAGGTTATTGAACTCGTGAGCCATGCCGCCGGCGAGAATACCGATACCCTCCAGCCGCCGGCTCTCGCGCAGCGCCGCATCAGCCGCCTTGCGGATCGTAATGTCGCGGGCCATGGAATAAACGAACTTGCGGCCGCCGAACTCGACCCCGCTCGCACTCACTTCGACGTCAAGAAGGGAGCCGTCCTTGCGCCGGTGCCGGGTCTCGAAGGTGGCCGGAACCGCGAAAAAACCCGCCACCTTGCTCAACAATTCTTCCCGGGTCCATTGGGCGTTCCAGTCCCAGACGTGCAACTCGCGCATCTCCTCCTGCGTGTAACCGAGCAGGTGCGCGAAGGCCTGATTCGCTTCCTGCACCTTGCCGTTCAGGTCGAGGATTGCGATGCCGTCCTTCGACTGCTCGAAGAGGATGCGCCGCCGGGCGACTCCTTCCTCCAAGGCGGCCTCAGCCAGCTTGCGGTCGGATATGTCCGTAACGAAGCCATACCAGACCGTACTGCCATCGGGTTGAGCCACAGGCACAGCCCGCCCCTCGACCCACCGCTCGCCCTTCTTCGCGTGCCGCACGCGGTATTCCAGGCGCACAATAGACGAGGCGCGCCGGGCCTCCTCAATGGCCCTCACCGCGCCATCCAGGTCCTCCGGATGAAGCAGATCCCAGTAACCCGTTGCATCCTCGGCGTAATTCTCTGGGGGCACGCCATAAACGTCCTCAAACGCGGGGCTGGCGTAGGGAAGAAACCACGTGCCGTCGGCCCTTTGACAGAACGAAAAGAGCGCCCCAGGCGCGGCGGCGGCGGTCTTCTCCAGTTGTTGGGCTAGCGCGACCCGTTGGCGCAGCACCTCCTGCGCCATGTGCGCCGCCGTGACGTCTCGGGCGACACACAGGATGCCGGCCAACCGCCCTTCGCCATCGAGCATGGGCGTCTTGTTGGTTTCCAGTAGCACTTGCCGGCCATCGTCGCCGACCGGCACCCACGCGTGAGCGAGCAGAAGGCTTCCGGCGGCGATCGCCGCCCTATCCTCCGCACGGATGACATCCGCGATCTCGGATGGGAAGATCTCATGGTCCTTCCTGCCGATAATCGCGGATGCCGGAAGAACGAAGAAACGCTCGGTGGCGGCGTTACATGCGACGTACCTGCCCTCCGCGTCTTTCATCCAGATCATGTCGGGCACGGTCTGGAAGATCGCGCTCAGGACTCCCCGCTCACGTTCCAGTTTCGCGGCCGCTTCCTTGAGTGCCGTGATATCGCTAAATACAATAAACGCCGCGGATTGCCCGTCATAGTTGATGACGTTCCCCCACCACTCTGCCGGCTTCCAGCAGGGTCTGACTGAAGCGCGCTCTGGCGGCGGGGTCGCGCCAGAAATCGGGCGCGTTTAGTCCCATCGCTTCCGCTTGCGGAACGTCAAAGTAGCGGGCAGCGCACTGGTTGGCGAACAGGACCGTGCCGTCCGAGATCGACGTAATCAGTACCGGCAGTTCAGCGTTCTTCACCACCAGGCGAAAACGCACTTCGCTTTCCAGGCGGGCCGCCGCCTCCCTTTGGCGGTCGGTGACGTCCAGCAGGATCCCGTCCCACAATACCCGTCCGTCCGGCAGACGGCGGGGTGTCGAGGATAACTGCATCCAGCGAACCGCACCGTCACGCCGGCGTATGCGCACCGAGACGTCGAACACGCTCATGGCCCCGGCCGAGGCTTTCTGCGCGGCTGCGAACGCCGGACGGTCCTCTTCCACAATCAGGCTGGAGAACGCCGAGGGATCGCTCAACAGTTCCTCGGGGGAGACTCCCATCAATTCCCTGCTGCCGCTGCTTACATACTGAAAGCGCCTGCTGCCGTCGCGATCCCCCACAACCTGGTAAACCATGCCGTGCGGCAGATTGTCTCCCAAGGCCTGGAGCCGCATGTGCTCTTCGCGGGCGGAGCGTTCCGCGGATTGGGCTTCCGCATAGCTGGCAGTCAGCAGCAAGCCCGTGGCGGCGATGAACGCGATCCAGACCTGTACTGCCAGCAGGCGCTCCACCGGATCCGCGCCACCCCAAAGCAGCGGCCCCGTATACACAGCTTCACCGGCCAGGGTCATGGCCGCCAGCACCACCATGGCGAGCGTAACCTCGCGCTGGCCAAGCCGCAAGGCGGGCCAGGCAAGCAACCCCACCAGCATGTAGGGCTGCGGGCTGAGGGCGTGGAAATGTGCAGCCGGCTGAAACGTCCACCACCCGGCGGCACACCAGGCAGCCAGGAATAGTCCCGACTCGAGGGTCCGGCCCCAGCGCAGACCGCCGAACCACTGGCGGACGCCGGACCAGGTGACAATCAGGGGAGTGACCAGCAGAATGCCGAGTCCATCGGCAACCCACCACGTCAGCCAGGCGTCCCGAAACGGAGAGGCGTGCGCCAGGGTGGCCGTACCCGCGCCAATCAAGGCGCTGCCGGCATTCACCGCCGTCACGCAGACGATTAGCGCCAACACCTCCTTGACGCGGCGAAACCGCACGGTTTCCCCGCACCACCGGGAAATCAGCCAGGCGCACCCCAGCGATTCCGCGAGATTCGCGATCATGTAGCCAACGCCGGTCGCCAAGGGTCTGCCCGCTGAATTGGCAGCCATCCCCGCGAGAAACAGTGTCAGGAGGATCGCAGGCCACCGGCGGCGGGGACTGAGCAGCAGCGCGGCGAGCCCAATGCCGCCGGCAGGCCAGACCGCGGCCACCACCTTCAGGGCGCCGGGGAGCAGAAACGCCAATTCCTGAGCGAGAAAATAGGCTACCGCAAGCAACGCCAGCCAGAGGGCATCCCGCCGGTAGGCACCGGCCGAGGGTGGGTGAACAACGGTGTCCACTGGACGCTATTCTATGTCAATTCCGTGTCGCAGTCACCCCAATTGCCGCACGGAAAGCCTTTGTAATGTTTTTGTCGCCGCCCCCAATTACGGCCCGGCAACGCCAAATCCTGCTAGTTTAGAAGAGAAAGCTACGCACAGGATGATGCCTACGGCAGCCGCGCCATCAACCCGATGGAGCTCTACCATAACCAGGTGACCCGCGGCCAGGGTTCGTTCTCCCTGCGCAGTTTCCACCGTTCCTGGGGCATCCTCATGATCCAGGGGAACATCTCTGCCCCGTGCGCCGTCCTGGACTTCCCCACGCGCGACGCCTTTGCCCGCGAACTCACCACCCACCACTACGATATCGTCGGCATCTCATCGATCATCGTCAACGTCGGCAAGGCCCGCGAGATGTGCCGCATGGTGCGCGAACTCTCGCCGGGCAGCACGGTCATCGTGGGCGGCCACATCGCCGCCATCCCCGGGGTGGAGCAACTGCTGGATGCCGACCACATCGTTAAAGGCGACGGCATCGCCTGGATGCGCCAATATCTGGGCGAAGACGTGGACGCCCCCATCCACCACCCCGATTTCTCCTCCGCCTTCGACCTCCGCGTGCTCGGCGTCAAGATCCCGGCCGCCGCCGACACCACCTCCGCCACCATCATCTCTTCGGTGGGCTGCCCCATGGGGTGCAATTTCTGCACCACCAGCGCCTTCTTCGGCGGCAAGGGCAAAATCCTCAACTTTTATGAGACCGGCGAGCAGCTCTTCCGCCTCATGGAACATGCGGAGAAGACGCGCAACAAGCGTTCTTTCTTCATCATGGACGAGAACTTCCTGCTCCAGAAGCGCCGCGTGATGGAACTGCTGGCGCTGATGAAAGCCGCCGGCAAGAGCTGGACGTTCAACATTTTCTCTTCCGCTAACGCCATCGCCAAGTACACTTACGAGGAACTGGCCGAGATCGGCATCGCCACCATCTGGCTGGGATTGGAATCCCCGCGCTCCAACTACGCCAAGCTGGATGGCACCGACACCCTGAAGCTCACCCGCGAACTCCGCGAACACGGCATCGTGCTGCTCGGCTCCACCATCATCGGCCTGGAACACCACACGCCGGAGAACATCAACGAAGAGATTGAACACGCCATCGCGCATGAGACCGATCTGCACCAGTTCATGCTCTACACCCCGGTCCCCGGCACGCCGCTCTATTCCGAGATGGCCGGGCAGGGGCGTATGCTCGACGTGGACATGGCCGACATCCATGGCCAGCACGCCTTCAACTTCGAACACGCCGCTATTTCGCGGGAGCAATCCACGGGTTTCCTGAACTGGGCGTTCCACCGCGATTTCGAGCGCAACGGCCCGAGCCTCTTCCGTATCTGCCGTACCACCTTCGCCGGGTATCTGCGGTACAAGAACCATCCGGACCGCCGTATCCGCGAACGCTGGCGGCGCGAGTGCCGTACCCTGCGCCACGCCTGGGTCGGCTTCCTCTGGGCGATGGAGCATCGTCTCACCACGTCGAATTCCGCGGTGGCGGCAAATATTCGCGCGCTGCGCAAGGAAATGGAGCGGGAATTCGGCCTCGTTGCGGTGCTCGCGGGCAAACTGCTGGGCCCCGTCCTGTGGTGGACCAGCCGCCGCGAAGAGAAGCGCCTCGCCGCCGGCCAGTGCTACGAGCCCGCCCCCATCATCGACCGGCGCAACTGGGACGATGGAACGGCCCGGTCCGCCCCGGCGCATGCGGTTGGCAAGGCACGCCGCCTGATGCCTGAGCTGATTAGCCTGGAGACTGGCGAAAGCCCCAGCGGCGACTAGGCGTTGAAACCGCTCCCTAACGGTCGCGGCTCTGATCAGAGCCGCGACCGTTAGGGAGCGGTTTAGTTTTGCATCCAGGCCCGATTGTCTCAAATGGCCCACCACGTGCTACTTTCCCTCTGACTTCACTCTGGAGGGCCCCCATGGCCAAAGGCCAAGTTGCTATCACCGTCGAGCGCTGCAAAGGGTGCGGGTTCTGTGTCGAATTCTGCCCCACCCACGTCCTCGCTCTCTCTTCCGCGTTCAATTCAAAGGGTTACCATCCGCCCCACGTCGTCGCCGGCGAGAAGTGCTCGGGCTGCGACCTCTGCGGAATGTACTGTCCCGATTTCGCTATCTTCGGAGCTCGAAATGCACGCTGACCCCAAAGGTGTTCTCACAGGTGTCCATTTTCTCGACGGTGATCACGCTTGCTGTGAGGGAACCCTCGCAGCCGGTGCGCGATTTGCCGCAGGTTATCCCATCACTCCCTCCACCGAAGTGGTCGAGCGTTTCGCCTGGAGAATTCCCACGGTGGGCGGAATCTTCATTCAAATGGAGGACGAACTGGCCGCCTCCATCGCCATTCAGGGCGCGGTTTGGGGCGGCGCCAAGGCCTTCACGGTCACCAGCGGCCCCGGCTTCTCCCTCATGATGGAGCATATCGGCTATGCCGCCATCACCGAAACCCCCTGCGTTTTCGTCAACGTGCAGCGCGGCGGACCCTCCACCGGACTCCCCACCCTGCCGGCCCAGGCCGACATGATGCAGGCCAAGTGGGGATCGCACGGCGATTACAGCATCATCGCCCTCTGCCCCAATTCCCCGCAGGAGTGCTTCGACCTGACCGTTACGGGCTTTAACCTGGCCGAAGAGTTCCGCGTCCCCGTCATGATGATGCTGGATGAGTGCGTGGGCCATATGACGGAGAAGGTGGTGATCCCCGAGAGCGACCAGATCGCCATCACGCCGCGCCGCTTCACCGACAAATCGCCCGCGGAGTTCCGCCTCTTCGAACCCAGGGAAGACCTGGTCCCAGACATGGTGAAGGCCGGCGATGGCTACCACGTCCACGTCACCGGCCTCACCC
>JAPKZC010000909.1 GCA_026394025.1 Candidatus Solibacter sp. | reverse complement strand
GCAGCGGTCTTCGGATCTGCCCCAGGGAGCGCGACTCCCCCAGAACATCAAATCCACTGTAAGCCCGCCTCCCAGGCAGCCCCCCTAAAACAGGACATTTCTACTTTGCTGGGAATAGGACGTTTCTACTTTGCCTTGACATCACTTTCCTGTCGCCCCCCCACCCTCGCCGAATCCCGCTAAACTGAAGATACCCCGTCCGACTTTTTGCGGGCATACTGCGTCTAGTCACAAGGAGCCAGAGATTTGATTTTTCGGGCGGTCGAAGATGCCGACCTGATTCGCCAGGCAACCCGGGGCAACGTGGAGAGCTTCAACCTCCTCGTCTCCCGCTGGGAGAAGCGTGTCTACAATTACCTGCTGCGAATTACGGCCAACCGGGAAGACGCTCTGGACTTGACGCAGGACGCTTTCTTGAAGGCCTACCAGAACCTCCGCAAACTCGACGATCCAGGCCGCTTCGCCCCCTGGCTGTACCGCATCGCCCACAACGAGGCCTACAGCATGTTCCGCAAGCGGAAGCCGGAAACCGATGTGGACGAAATGGCTGAACCCGAGTCCGTCGGCGCCGGCATCACGGTGGGCGGCACCTCCGGCTTCCCCATCGAACTGAGCCTGGCGGTCACCGCCGCGCTGGACCGGCTCACCGCCGAGCAGCGCGAAGCCGTGGTCCTCAAGATCTACCAGGGCTTCAAGTTCGAGGAAATGGCCGAGATTCTCTCCTGCCCGGTTTCCACCATCAAGTCCCGCCTCTACACCGCGCTCGAACTGCTCAAAATCGAGCTGGCTCCCATGAAGGCAAGGGGTTTGTCATGAGTTGCTCGCCATTCGAGTTGAAGGACTACTTCCTCCGGGAACTGCCATCGCCGCAGCGCGTCCAGGTGGAAGCCCACGTTAAGAACTGTCTCACATGCCGCGAAGAACTGGAGCGCCTGCAACTCACCGGGGCGGCCCTCTTCTCTTTGCGCGACGAAGAAATTCCGCAGCGCATCGCCTTCGTCAGCGACCAGATTTTCGAGCCCTCGCCCCTGCGCCGCTGGTTTAGCGGCTTCTGGGGATCCTCGGCCCGCCTGGCGTTCGCCTCCTTTGCGATGCTCTCCGCGTCGATCTTCTATTTCGCTGCAACCCGACCGGCTCCCGCGCCAGGGCGCGCGGCGGTCGCCACCGTGGCCGCCGTGACTCCTACCCCGCAAGAGGTGCAGCGGCAGATCCAGCAGGCCGTCTCTAAAGCCGTCGCGGAAGTGGAAGCCCGGCAGGCCGAGAGCAATAAGCAACTGGTGGCCGATTTCGAACGCCGCAACGACGAGGTCTTGAGGAGTGTCCGCTGGATTACCAGCGAATCTGAAGCGGATCGCAAGCGCAACCAGGTTACCAAGCAGATAGCAATGTACGTTCAGCCTTCCGAAAGCGGGGAGGTCAAATGAAACCCGCCTTTGCCCTTCTCCTGTTGAGCCTGACCCCGGCGTGGTGCCAGATCGCCAAACCGGCGGCCCTCGCCGGGTCCAGCCTGCCCGCTCCCAGGGCAGCCCGGATCCCTTCGCAAGCCATTAGCGAGTTGGAGCGGGCGTTCAACAATCGCCTGGTCACCATGGCGGATGTCAATGAGCCGGTGGATCTGCTGGGCGATACCCGCGGCGTCCAACTCGACGATTACGGAGTTGTCTTCACCAGCGAAGTCAGTCTGGTGATTACCCCCGCCATCACCCCCTTCCTCCAGAAGATCGGTCCGGAACTGGCGGCGCGGGTTCACAAACGTCGTGTGGAACGCATGCCCATCCTCAAGGCGGCCATGAGTGAGATGATGCGCAACATGGCGGCGAAGTTCACCCAGATTCCCGCCAGCCAGCAGATCGTGCTGGTGGTCCGCCTGTATTATGGCGGTTGGGAAGATACCACGGGCATGCCCGCGCAAGTCATCATGCGGGCCGATCGCGCCTCCGCCGCCGCGGGCAGAATCGAAACGGAAGAACGCTAGTGGCTGCCACCCTTCCTCCGCATCCCGATTCCGAAACCGGGGCCGCCCTCGGCCCGCGCAACATGCGGCTCGGCGAGATCCTGCTGGAGCGCGGCAAGATCGAGGCCGAGGATATTGAGCGCGCGCTGGAACTCCAGTTGGAGCGCGGCGACAAGCTCGGCAAGATCCTGGTGGACATGGGCACCGTGGCCCACCGCGATGTCCTGGCCGCGCTCAGCGATCAACTGGATATTCCCTTGGTCGCGGTGGATGGCGCTCCGCCCTCGGCGCCTGAAATCGAAGGCCTGTCGCATCGCTTCCTGCGGCAGTGCCGCGCCATCCCCGTCGCTCTGGTGGACAACGTTCTCACCATCGCGATGGCAGATCCGCTGGATTTTGAGACCATCGCCGCGGTGCGCGCCTTCAGCGGACTCCAGGTGCGTACCGCGCTTGCCGCCGAGCAGGAAATCCTCGACGCCATCGACCGGAATTACGGCGAAAGCGAACAGCGCACCTACACCCAGGGCGATGACGAGCAGGCCGGCGCCGATCTGGAGCACCTGCGCGACATGGCGAGCGAGGCGCCCGTCATCCGCCTAGTCAACGCCATGATCGCCGAAGCCATCGAGACATCGAACCGTTCGAGAAGGAGTTCCGCGTGCGCTTCCGCGTGGATGGCGTGCTCTTCAGTCAGGAACCGCCGCCGCGCGAACTCAAGGCCGCCATCATCAGCCGCCTCAAGCTGATGGCCAAGCTGAATATTGCCGAACGGCGCCTGCCGCAGGATGGGCGCATCAAGATTAAGGTGGTGGGCCGCGAAGTCGATCTGCGCGTTTCCACCCTGCCCACGCTGTACGGCGAAAGCGTCGTGATGCGCCTGCTGGATCGCTCCGCCGGCGATTTCTACGACCTCCGCCGGCTCGGCTTCGATGACCACATGCTGGGCCGCATGGAGCACTTCACCAGCCTGCCGCACGGCATCTTCCTGGTCACCGGCCCCACCGGCAGCGGCAAATCCACCACGCTCTATTCCGCTCTCAAACGCATCAACCTGCCGGACAAGAAGATCATCACCATCGAAGATCCGGTGGAATACCAGATGGACGGTATCAACCAGATCCACGTCAATCCGCAGATCGGGCTCACCTTCGCCAGTGGCCTGCGGCACATCGTGCGCCAGGATCCGGACGTCATCATGGTCGGCGAGATCCGAGACCGCGCGACCACCGATCTCGCAATCCGTTCGGCGCTCACCGGACACCTTGTGTTTTCGACGCTGCACACCAACGACGCGCCCAGTGCGATCACGCGTCTGACGGATATGGGCGTCGAGAATTATCTGCTCACCTCGTCGCTTGTGGCCGTGCTGGCGCAGCGCCTGGTGCGCGTGATCTGCCCGCACTGCAAGCGCGATGCGGGCACGCGGATCACGCCGTTTGGCGACACGATCCCATGCTTTCAGGGTGAAGGCTGCGAGCACTGCTTTGGCGGCGGCTACACCGGCCGCGTGGGCATTTTTGAAATGATGGAGTTGAACGAAGAGCTGCGCAGCCTGATTATGGCCAACGCCGACGCCTCGCAGATCACGGCCGCCGCGCGCCGCACGGGCATGCGCACGCTGCGTGAAGATGGCTGGATGAAGGTGCGCGACGGCGTCACCACGGCCGAAGAGGTCCTGCGCGTCACGCAGGAGTTTTAATGGCGAGTTTCCACTTCAAGGCGGTAGCGAGCGACGGCGGCGTCCGTACCGGCGTGCTCACGGCGGAGAACGAGAAACTGGTGGCGCAGGAGTTGCGCCGGCAGGGACTCGTCCCCGTGTATGTCGGCCGCGAAAAGAAGAGCGGCTTCGCGCTGAAGTTGCCGGTAATCATCCGCGGCAAGCGGCGCGACGTTTTGTTCTTCACCTCCGAACTGTCCACGCTGCTCAACGCTGGCGTGCCGCTGGACCGCGCTCTGACTATCGCCACGGAACTGACCGAGAATCAGCAATTTCGCAGCATCGTTATGGACGTGTTGCGGGTACTGAAGGGTGTAAAGTAGCTCCCCGACAGTCTGGCAACGCATCCCGAGTAT
>JAPKZC010000594.1:1553-3740 GCA_026394025.1 Candidatus Solibacter sp. | reverse complement strand
TGGCTGCGGTCCGTGTTGCTGTCCCGGCAGAACCACGCCGAGTTGGCGCAAACGAACCGCAGCCCGTGCAATTCGCGAACACCAGCGAGATAGCTGGGCTGGCCGTGCAGCAGCGGTGCGGGAATGCCGAAATCCTTGGCGAACTTCACGAACGCCTCGAACGGCATGGCAAATCCCCTGGCCAGCCGCTCGGGACGCAGCAACTCGTCCGCCCGCTTCGCGTCCTGCGTCCGCGCGTCAAGGCAGAACGCCGCCTCGCGATCGATATCGTGATTCCCCGGACAGACCACGCAATCCGTGGCGCCAAGCCCGGCGGCGGGAAGCAGTTTCCTGGTGAGCCATTCGGCGAGCGCCGCGTATCCGGACGCCTTGCCCTGCCAGGTCAAGTCGCCCGAGATTACCACGATGTCGGGCTTCCAATCGGCCCCGAGTTTGCGGACCTCTTTCACCAGCAGGTCGAGCGACCCGCCGCGTTGCGCCTGCGCTGTGGCGTCTTGGTCATAGCCGAAATGCAGATCCGACAGGTGCAGTAGGTTGGGCATGTTGGCGCGTTCATTCTACCTTACCCCCCGCTTCGCGCCAAACCCCAGCCCGGTGACGCCACCTTCAACTTTCTTTCCCGCTTCCTTTCAGTCATTTCCAGACCTGCGAGCCGGAATCCTCCCCGCCCCAATGCTAACCTCGAATCGGAGACATGCATATCCCACCCAAACCCCCCTCGCTGACGCCGGCCGCCGGATTGCGTCACAAAATCTCCCGACATCCCCACCACCAGCAGCGAAAAAAGGACTTATCCCCACACAAGACATCCCCCCGGCTCCTCGGTTTTTGCGTCACAACCCCCAGGTTTCCCTTCCTCAGGTCCACCGACACCGCCGTGCGGGAGCCCTGGCGCCGGAGCCGTACTTTTTCTCTTCCCCAGTTCCCCCTCCTTTCTGATATATTTGTCTGGACCCCAAAACCGCAATCATCTTGTCAAACTTGTACGAAAAGGAAGGTGTCTGGTGAGTTCAACAAAAGACCCTAAACCCAAGAACGCTGTCTCCCGCCGCGGGTTCCTCGGCGGCATGGGCATCGGTACGGGCGCTGTCGGAACGGGCCTCCTCGAAAGAGAAGTCCAGGCAGCCCCCGCCGCCAATGTCGCCGGCCCCGGCGCCGTCCCCATCACCCTCAACATCAACGGCAAACCCGTCAACCTCACCGTCGAGCCCAGCGTCACCCTGCTCGACGCGCTGCGCAATCACCTCGACTACACCGGCGCCAAGAAGGTTTGCGACCGTGGCACCTGCGGAGCCTGCACCGTCATCCTCGGCGGCAAGAGCGTCTACGCCTGTTGCGTCCTCGCCATCGATGCGCAAGGCCGCAATATCGAGACCATCGAAGGTCTCCCCGTCAACAACCCCATCTCCGCCGCATTCGTCAATAACGACGCGCAACAGTGCGGATACTGCACCCCGGGCTTCGTCATGGCCACCAAGGGCTTCCTCTCCGAACACCCCAGCCCCACCCTGGACGACGTGAAGAACGGCCTCGGCGGCAACCTCTGCCGCTGCGGCACCTACATGGGCGTCCGCCAGGCCGTCCTCGAAGCCGCCAAGAATATGAAGGGAGCGAAAAATGGCTAACACACCCGACTATAGCTGGCCGCCGATGGATGCCCGCAAGATCATCGGCAAATCCCCCAGGCGCCTCGATGGCCCGCAGAAAGCCTCCGGCCGCGCCAGGTACACCTCAGACCTCAAGATGAAGGACATGCTGTACGCGATCTACCTCACCAGCCCGCACGCCCATGCCCGCATCACCTCCATCGATACCGGCGCGGCCGAAAAAATGAACGGCGTGTAAGCCGTCCATGTCATCGCCGAGGCTGGCAAGGAACTCCAGTGGCACGGCCAGGAAGTGGCCGCCGTGGCCGCCACCACCGAGGAAGTGGCCCGCGAAGCCGTTCGCAAAATCAAGATCGAATACGAAGTCATGCCGCACTTCGTCAACGAAGCCGATCTCGGCAAAGCCGCGGCGCGCGGCAAAGCTGCCGGCGAAAAAATCACTGGCGATCCCGAAAAAGCCATGCAGGATGCCGAAACCGTCTCCGATGGCGTCTACGGCATCCCGGTAGTCACCCACGCCTGCCTGGAACCCCATGGCTGCGTCATCCAGTGGCAGGGCGACCAGGTAATGGCTTGGCCT
>JAPKZC010000594.1:0-1494 GCA_026394025.1 Candidatus Solibacter sp. | reverse complement strand
CCCAACCTCAAGGTTCCTGCCGCCAATATTAAGGTCAAGATGGATTACATCGGCGGCGGCTTCGGCAGCAAGTTCAGCCCCGGGGCGTGGGCCGAAGTGGGCGCTCGGCTCTCCCAGAAGGCGGGTGGCAAGCCCGTCAAGATCTTCCTCGATCGCGCCACCGAACAGCAGATCGCCGGCAACCGCCCCAGCGCTTTCGGCAAAATCAAAATCGCCGGCAAGAAGGATGGCACCATCACCGCCTGGCAATCCGACACCTGGGCCAGTGGCGGTTTCGCCGGCGGTGGCCAACCGCCCCTGCCGTACGTCTACAACAACATCCCCAACACGCGCCTCAACCACGTGTCCGTCTCCGTCAACGCCGGCCCTTCTCAGGCATGGCGCGCCCCCAACAACCAGCAGGCGTCCTACCTCACCTGCTCCGCCATGGAAGACTTCGCCGCCAAAGCCGGCGTGGACCCCATGGTGGTCTTCGACAAGAACGCCGGCTACACGCCGCGCGCGGAGCAGTATCAATATCAGTTGAAGAAAGCCGCCGAGCTCTCCGAATGGAGCAAACTCTGGAAGCCGCGCGGCTCGCAGACCGGCGCGGTACGCCGTGGTCTCGGCATCGGCGTCAACGCCTGGGCCGGCGCGGGCCACGCCTGCACTGCCCGCACCACTATCAATCCCGATGGCTCCGTGCTGCTCGAAATGGGTACCCAGGATCTGGGCACCGGCACGCGCACCATCATGACCCAGGTAGCTGCCGAAACTCTCGGCCTCCAGATGGGCCAGATTAAACTCGTCATCGGCGATAACAGCTTGCCGCCGGGCGGAAGCTCCGGCGGTTCCACCACCGTCGGCGGCGCCTCCTCGGCCACCCGCAAATCGGGCATCAACGCCCTCGCCAAGCTCTTCGAAGCCGCTGCCCCCGCACTCGGCGCGCAGCCCGAGGAACTGGAAGCCGTGGGCGGCGCCATCCGCGTAAAGGGCAACCCCAAGAAGAGCATGACTTGGGTTTCGGCCTGCAAGAAGATCGGTCCCGGCGGCAAGATCAGCGAAACCGGCGCCAACGAGCCGCGCAATCCCATGGGCCTCAACACTGGCGGCGCCGCCGGTATCCAGGTGGCCGACGTCAGCGTGGATACCGAAACCGGCCTGGTCAAAATCAACCGCTACGTGGCCGTGCAGGATTGCGGCCTCATCATCAACCCGCGACTGGCCCAAAGCCAGATCTACGGCGCCATTATTATGGGCATCTCCACCGCCCTGTATGAAGAGCGCATTATGGACAACGCGACCGGCCGCATGATGAACTCCGATCTGGAGTTTTACAAGCTCGCGGGCATCAAGGACATCGGCGATATCGTCGTGCACCTGGATATCCGCGAAATCAACGACAAACGCGGCGTCATCGGGCTCGGCGAACCGCCGGCCATCGGCATCTGCGCCGCCGTCGGCAACGCCGTCGCCAATGCCATCGGTGTCCGCGTCCCCAATATGCCGATGACT
>JAPKZC010000653.1 GCA_026394025.1 Candidatus Solibacter sp. | reverse complement strand
TCGTCCACCCTCCAGGCTGGACCCTGTCAATAGGACATTTCTACTTTGCCCAAATAGGACATTACTACTTTGCTGCGACAATGGGAAGGGTGCTCCCAAAGTGCCCGAGCGCACCTGATACACTGGGGCGCATGAGGGTCTTGACCACAGCATTGCTGTTCCTCGCCCTGTTCGCCGCCGTGGCGCAGAAGAAGCCGGCGGACGTCCAGATTCTGGAAACCAAGGCGGTGCGCGAACTCACCAAAATCTCGGTGGATGGCAAGGTCCGGGTCACTGGCGAAAAGCCGCTGAAGGGGCTCGTGATCGTCTTCGATTTCCGCTCGGCGGAGAAAGAAGTCGTGACCAGCCAAAAGGCCATCATCGACGAAGACACCCTGGAAACCGGACGGGAAGGCGTCTTCCATTCCGAAATGGCCGACTCCGCGCGCGCCGTGCGCTATACCGTGAGAGCCTTCGACATGCACGAAAAAGAACTGCGCGTGGCAAATCCGGGACCATATCCCGTCGAATAGGCAAGAGCTCGCCGCCCTTTTTTACAAAGTATTTACAAGTCCACGATCACCTAATTCCGCTTCGCCCGTAGCATTACTTTAGACGCCAACTCAAGGAGGGCGCATGGGAATGCTTCAGGCAGGAAATACTCATCACATGATGCCGTATCGCGACGAACACCTCGCGATGGATTTCGCTCAACAGGCTGTTGTTCTCGACTCCGAACGGATGGTCTTGACCCGTAAGGAGTACGATTTGCTGGCGTTACTGGTGCAGCACGCGGGCGAAATCATTCCGCGCGAAGCGCTCTTGATGCAGGTCTGGGGCTACGGCGTGGAGATCCGCACGCGCACCCTCGACGTCCACGTGCGCCGTCTTCGCAAGAAACTGGGCGGCTATGCCGATCAGTACATAGAGACCATCTTCGGTATTGGATCACCAGGTCGTGAAACCGGCCATGGCGCTCGGCGCCTAAGCCGGGCGAAAGCCTGTAGGAAACTTGCGCCGTCGTAGAATAGCGTCATGACCCGGCGGCGGATTCTCGCGCTCGCCACCGTGACGGTCGCCGTCACCGCAGCCACCGCCCAGTACAGCTATCGCCAGAACCGTTGGGCGCAATACGAGCGCGAAATGCAGGACCCCATCGAC
The DNA here is from genome assembly GCA_026394025.1 of Candidatus Solibacter sp. Taxonomy (GTDB): domain Bacteria; phylum Acidobacteriota; class Terriglobia; order Bryobacterales; family Bryobacteraceae; genus Solibacter. Next base: position 2,260 of record JAPKZC010000653.1, on the reverse strand, counting down.
GACCCTCCCGACGCCGGGGAGCAGACCGAGTTCGCCTTTGCCCGCCTGCGCTTCCGTTCGCCGCGCGACGCCTATTTCCGGCGCTATGCACGCTGGGGCACCGACTCCAACAAGTCCGAGCGCCTCTTCATGAAGGCCATTCGCCGCCTGACCCGCGTTCACACTCGATCCATCGAGGAAATCGTGGACATCGATAGCGATGAGGTCTTCAACTGGCCGTTTCTTTATGCGGTCGGCGTCGGCGACTGGGTCTTCAGCGACTCACAGGCCGCGCGCCTCCGCAAGTACTTCGAGCGCGGCGGCTTCCTCATGGTGGACGACTTCCACAATGAACGCGAGTGGGCCAGCTTCATGGCGGGTATCCGCAAGGTTTTTCCCGAGCGCGACGCGGTCGAAATCCCTGACGATCACCCCATCTTCCACGTCGCCTACGACACGCGCCACCCCGCCCACATTCCCGGTTACCAGATCGTGTACGGCCAGGAGTGGGAGCGGGGCGGCGTCGGCGGCCACTATCGCGCCATCATGGACGCCCAGGGCAAGGTGCAGGTCGCCATCTGCTTCAATATGGATCTCGGCGACGCCTGGGAGTGGGCGGACACCCCCGAATATCCCGAAAAGTCCGCCGGCCTGGCGTTCCGGTTGGGCGTCAATTACGTCCTCTATACAATGACCCACTGAGGCGGCGTAGACTGTTCGGCTGAATGTTCGGCCGGTCACGCCGGTCACGCCGGGTGTGTCGCGGCGTTACGCCAGTTGCGGTATCATGCTTCTGGAAAAACAAGAATGCGCGTGCCTGTTGGAAGCGATGGGTGGTATCTCTCCGACTGGAGCGATCACCCGGATTTCGAATACACGGAGTTCCGGGGAGGCAAAACGCTCGCTGTGCAATGGGCGAGCCAGTTTCGTGGCGATTTCTTTGCCTTACGCACCCTGCGCAGCCTGGTTGGCGGCACATTTCCTCCGAGGGGTGACGAACAAATCGCCCAGGAAGTGGCCTGCCGATTGACCAGCGGTGCCTGGGTGGCACGGCGGCGCGTGGTCAAGATGGAGGCCGCTATTGGCGGTAGTCTCCCGGAAGCGGCAGTGGCGTTTCCCAAGGAAGAGCGGCGCCCGGCGCCGCCACCGCCCCGGACGCCCGGTCCGGACGCGCCGTTGTTTCCCGGCGACATCGACCCCGCGGCAATCGCTGAAGCGCAAAAGGAGGCAGCCGCTTTGGGTGTGCCGTTCTGCGAAGAATGCCTCAAGGCCCAAATGGCCGCCAGGTAGACTATGCCCGACGCTACTCTCGAAACAGTCCTCGATGCTCTCTGGCCGCCCGGCTTGCCGGCGCGCATGGCAGTCTTCGCAATTGTCGATGGCGCGCGAGATGAACGCATCTACGCCGCCGTGCGCGGTACGTTCCTGTTCAAGGACTGTCTCTACTCCGGCGACCTTCCGTGGCAACTCCAGATGACCGCCCCCTATCTGGTACAACTGGAGCGCGAGGATCGCTTCACCCGGTTTCTCATCGGTACCGGTTGGGGCAGTAGTTGGGCCACGTTCCTGCGCACCGAAACCGGCATCAAACAACTGCGGCGGCACTTACGCGAGTTTCTGCGCGTGCGCGACGAATCCGGCAGGCGCTTGATCTTCCGCTACTACGACCCTCGCGTCCTGCGGGTCTATCTCCCAACATGCTGGCCCACCGAACTCAATACTTTCTTCGGGCCAATCAGTGCCTTCATAACCGAAGGCGAATCCCCGGGTGAGATTCTGGAATTCCGCAACGAACGCGGCACGCTCGCATCCGCCGTGAAAGCGTCTCAGACCAAGCTGTAACTTACACCGCCCTGCGCCAGAAGAACTGGCGGAAGAGAGCCATCAGGATCAGTACCAGCGCGAAGGTACAAACGATGGTGGCGCCGGTCGGGAGATCGATCTTGAGCGAGAGGTAGACGCCGATCGCCGAAACCACCGTGCCCATCGTCCAGCCGATTGCCAGGCGTGTGCCGATTTTTGCGGAGAACAGCATGGCGCCTACCGAGGGCACGATCAGGTAGCAGAACACCAGCAGCACGCCTGCGATGGCCACGCTGGAGGTCACCACGAAACCGAACGAGGCGTAGAACAGGAAGTCCCAGAGCCGGGTGTTGATGCCGCCGGCTTCCGCCTTCACCGCATCCATGGAGATGGCCAGAAACTTCTTGCGGTAGACGTAGTGGAAGAGGCCGATGGCGCCGTACAGGGCGGCGGTCTTGGCAACCTCAAACCACGAGAC
>JAPKZC010000012.1:1235-2019 GCA_026394025.1 Candidatus Solibacter sp. | reverse complement strand
CAAAGGGCGCGGATCGAATGGCAGCGCGCCCCGGCAGACGCTGTTCTCTATCCGACCCGGACCCGGCGCCGCCTCAAACGCCGGAACAGCGTCAGTGAGTGACTTCGACCTTATCCCCTCGGCGGCCTGAGCCACCGCCGCCGAACTTCTGCCCGGCGCGGATTCTGGCTGAGATCGCCGATCTCCTTGCGACTCGCTTTTAGGCCCCGCCAACCTGCGTCGCAAAAAGCGCGCGGTGCCCGAGGATGAATAGCGTGCGATTCTCCGCGCCCCCGAACACGATATCGATGGGACGTTCCGGCACATCGATCCGCCCGATCTCTTTGCCCGCCGGGTTGTAGACGAAGATCTGTCCGTTCGCCACATAGACGTTGCCTCGCCGGTCCACGGCGACACACTCGCCGCCGCGCGGCGCGAACGGCTCCAGATCGGTGAGCGTCCCATCCGCCCTCACGGTAGCCCGGTAGGTGACGTCTTCGGACTGGTTACTCACGTACACCCTTTCGCCGGGAGCCGCGCTGATGAACCCACGCGTGTCCAGGTTGTCGGAGAATCGCCAGCCCGTATAATCCGGCGGCCCCTGCTGGAACACCCGTGCCGCCGGCAGGAACACGCTTCCGTCCGGCGACACGTACTGCTTCGCCTTCGGCGCGGATACGTCCCGCCGGAACATCTCGGCCAAGGTTGTATAGGTCATCTTGTCGAAGTCGAGCTGATTCGCGAACTCCCCGTTATTCCAGTAACTGACCGGCAGGATTGCCCGCGCCCCCGGCCGCGCCTTCGC
>JAPKZC010000012.1:0-1226 GCA_026394025.1 Candidatus Solibacter sp. | reverse complement strand
TCCTGCGTCGCGATCTCCGTAATCTGCCCGCCGGGCGCGCCCGGGCGGAAACTATAAACCATGCCCTGGGCCCCGGCCGAGGACAGCACCAGCAGGTTGCCCGACTTGTCGAACGCCAGGTTCACCGGATCCAGCGGATGATCGCGTTCTACCGTCAGCCCCTCAGCCTGCGACCAGCCATAGATTCGCTGCTGCCAGTGGTCGACGAAGTACAACTTGCCGGCCGAATCGACGGCAGCGCCGCTGATCGAAAAGAACCCGTCTTCCAGCTTTCGAACTTTCGCTCCGGGCGCCAGCACTGCGGACGCCTTGGCGGGCGCCGGTGGGGCCGGCGCCGCTGGAACGTCCAGCACGGCGAACTCCCGTTCCCGCACCTCCAGGTGATGCGTCACGTCCTGGATGGCGTTTTCGTACGGAAACCTGCTGGCGCGCAGAAACGTGCCGCAGCCGTTCTGATCGCAGGTGGCAAATCCGCTTTCCGCATTCACGTGCACGTTTCGGAAACGAATGTCGCTGGACTGGTACAGCCGCACGGCCGCTGGGAAGGGCGCGAGCGAGCGCGTCACCCGGTACGCATGGTAATTCGCGATGGCGATGTTCTTCGACCGGCTGATTTCCAATGACAGGCATGCCGCGCTCTCCCCCGCCTCTTCCTCCGTCTGCGGAGCGTGGAAATCCCAATTCTCCACGCGGTCGAGCTTCAACTCGGTGCGCACGTGGTGCTCCAACGACATCTGGTACACATGGCCGGGCGTCTTCGTGTCCGAAACGTAGAAGCCGGCCTGCGCGAAGGTGCTCGGCGTCCAGATATTGGCAAACGTTCCGCCGCCGCCATTCGTCACCCAAATACTGGGATACTGGCCGTCCCACCGCTTGCGCGGATCGGGATCGGCGGTGTGGTTTGCGTTGTACGGATTCGCCGATCCGCTGCCGTGCCCGCCGAGCAACCGCACGTCGTCCATCAGCGACTCCGCCCCCGCCCACCACAGCACCCCCACCGCGCGCGGATTGATCCCGCCCGCGTATACACCCAGTCCGCTCATCAGGTTTCGCCCGCCCGCCGGCGCGAAGATTACGGCGCGCGGCGCACCGGACCCCTGGAAACCGGCCGCGCCGTCCGCAAGATCGATCCGCGTCATCAGCGGATGCAAGGCGATCAACACGGTGTCCGGTTTGAGCGTGATCGTATCCTTGACGAGATACTGTCCGCTCGGAAAATACAGGAC
>JAPKZC010001160.1:7106-7607 GCA_026394025.1 Candidatus Solibacter sp. | reverse complement strand
TCGGAGTAATTTGGCGGCGGGCAGCGGAATCCCTTTTGCTACAGGGGGTTCCGCGGCCGGTGGCGAAAGAGCTTCACTCAATTTTTCGAATACATAGGAGTTTGAAATGGCGGACATTAACGCAATTGCGGAACAGATTCAGGGCTTGACGCTGCTCGAGGCCTCTCAGCTCGTAAAGATGCTCGAAGAAAAGCTGGGCGTCTCGGCGGCAGCGGCGGCGCCGATGATGGTGGCCGGCGGCGGCGCGGCGGCAGCGGCTCCGGTAGTAGAAGAGAAGACGGAATTCACGGTGGTTCTGACTGGCGTCGGCGCCAACAAGATCAACGTTATTAAGGCGGTTCGCGAAGTCACCAGCCTGGGCCTGAAAGAAGCCAAGGACCTGGTGGATGGCGCGCCCAAGCCGATCAAGGAAGGCGTGAGCAAGGACGAAGCAGCCACCATCGCCAAGAAATTCACTGACGCCGGCGCGACCGTCGAAGTGAAATAAATCTCGGGGCCGGA
>JAPKZC010001160.1:0-7075 GCA_026394025.1 Candidatus Solibacter sp. | reverse complement strand
GCCGGCCGGCCTCCCGGTGTGGGAGGCCGTAGTGTTTTTGTGGTTTGACGCGGGGCGTAAGTCCTGTTAGACTAGATAGTTGGGCCTTCGATTCAGCGACTCGATTCCCAATTGGTGACTGTGCATCCCAAATCCTGGAACTTCAATTGCAGTCCGGGCAAGACTGCGGAGAGGGCATCTCTGTGCGTCACTGCGCCCGTAACTCTAAGACAGGATTGGTGCGTCCGTACTCCCGCACATCAAACTCTCACCGGTGGCCAGGCCGCCGGCGCTACCTCAGTCCCACCCCTGCCCCTGTTTCATCATCCGGCGCTCCGGGAGGCATCACCTCCAGGGGCGCTATTGGCTTTGTACTGATAAGCGCAGTTTCGCGCCATTGGCTGTTCGGCCGTCAGGAGTTTACGAATGGATATTCAACATACCGGCGCTGCTCCCGAGCGAGTTGATTTCTCTAAGATCAAAACCTCGATTCCCATCCCGAACCTTATTGAGGTTCAGAAGAAATCATACGAGCGGTTTTTGCAGATGGACTTGCTGCCCAATGAGCGCGAGGACATCGGCCTGCAGACCGTGTTCAATAGCGTGTTCCCGATCTCCGATTTTCGCGGCGTGAGCGATCTGGAGTTCGTCGATTACTCGATCGGCAACTGGGAATGCAAGTGCGGCAACCTGAAGGGGTTGCACCATCTGCGGTCGACCTGCCGCAGTTGCGGCGCCACCATCCGCACAGATCCGTTTCACGCGGGCGACATTCTCTGCCACCATTGCGGCACGTTCAATAAGAACGTGGTCACGTTCTGCAACAAGTGCGGCGACCCGGTGGGTTTGCAGTTGAAGTACGACATGGCGGAGTGCCAGGAGCGCGGCATGACCTATGCGGCGCCCCTCAAGGTCACTATCCGGTTGACCGTATATTCCAAAGATCCCGAAACCCAAAAGAAGAGCGTGCGGGATATCAAAGAACAGGAAGTTTTCTTCGGTGAAATTCCGCTGATGACGGACAACGGCACGTTCATCATCAACGGCACGGAGCGCGTGATTGTCAGCCAGTTGCACCGTTCCCCGGGCGTGTTTTTCGAGAAGGTGCAGGCGCAAGGCTACTACCTCGGCAAGATCATTCCGTATCGCGGCAGTTGGGTCGAGTTCGAGTACGACAACAAGAATATCCTTTACGTCCGTATCGACCGCAAACGCAAGTTCTACGGCTCGGTTTTCCTGCGCGCCCTGGGTTTGAAGACGGACGAGCAGATTTTGCGCGCGTTCTACCGCGTCAGCAAGCTGGAAATCCGCGACAAAAAGCTGTTCTGGAACGTGGACGAGAACCTCACGGGCCTCAAGCTTTCGCATGCCATCGCCACCAAGGGCGGCGACACGGTGGTGGGACAGGGCAAGAAGATCACCGCCTCCCTGTACAAGGAGATTCTCAAGGCCAAGATCGAGCAGGCGGAAATCGCGCCCAACGATCTGGAAGCCGCGTATGTCGTCGCCGATGTGGTGGATATGACCACCGGCGAAGTCATGATCGACGCTAACAGCGAATTGACCACGACGGTGGTGAGCAAGCTGATCGAAGCCGGCATCACGGAGTTCGAAGTCTTCTTCCCGGAACGCGACGACGTGGGTTCGGTGATTGCCGCCACCATCCGCAAGGACGCCGTGAAGGACCAGCGCGACGCGCTGATCGAAATCTACCGCAAGCTGCGTCCCGGCGATCCGCCGACCGTGGATACCGCCACCCAGTTGTTCCAGGGCATGTTCTTCGACCCGCGCAAGTACGATTTCTCGCGCGTCGGCCGGATGAAGTTCAACATCAAGTTGTACGACCGCAGCGATTCCACGGCGCTCGATAAGCGCACGCTCGATGCGGGGGATTTCAAGGCCACCATCAAGTACCTGCTGAAGCTGCGCAAGGGTATTGGCGCGGTGGACGACATCGATCACCTGGGCAATCGCCGCGTCCGCGCGGTGGGCGAGTTGCTGGAAAACCAGTTCCGCATCGGCCTGGTGCGCATGGAACGCGCCATCAAGGAAAAGATGAGCGTGTACCAGGAGATGTCGACGGCGATGCCGCACGACCTGGTGAACGCCAAACCGGTGATGGCGGCGATCCGCGAATTCTTCGGTTCGAGCCAGCTCTCGCAGTTCATGGATCAGACCAACCCGCTAAGCGAGATCACCCACAAGCGCCGCCTTTCGGCCCTTGGACCCGGCGGATTGAGCCGGGAGCGCGCCGGGTTCGAGGTCCGCGACGTGCATCCGACGCACTACGGCCGCATCTGCCCCATCGAAACGCCGGAAGGTCCGAACATCGGCTTGATTTCGTCGTTGTCGTGCTTTGCGCGCATCAATGAGTACGGGTTCATCGAGAGCCCCTACCGCAAGGTGATCAAGGGCGCGGTGGTGGATGAAATCCAGATTCTGAATCCGGGCGATTCGGATTACAAGGTGGGCGACATTTTGCGCCGCTCCGACGTGGAGACCGCCAACCGGAAGCTCGGCCCCAAGAAACAGGCGGCGGAATTCGAAGCGCATTGCGAGTACCTCTCGGCGTGGGAAGAGGACAAGTGGACCATCGCCCAGGCCAACGTGGAACTGGACGAGAAGGGCCGCATCGTTCCCGATCTGTCGAACGCCCGGCAGGCCGGCAACTTCGTGCTCAAGGGCAGGGACGAAATCGAGTACATCGACGTCAGCCCCAAGCAACTGGTCTCGGTGGCCGCCAGCCTGATTCCGTTTTTGGAAAACGACGACGCCAACCGCGCCTTGATGGGTTCCAACATGCAGCGTCAGGCGGTGCCGCTGCTGCGCGCCGACGCTCCGTATGTGGGCACCGGAATGGAGATGGTTACGGCGCGCGATTCCGGCGCCGTGGTGCTCAACAAGCGTCCCGGCATCGTGGATTCGGTGGATAGCGAACGAATCATCGTTCGCGTGGAAGGCACGGCGCATGAAGGCCAGCTTTCGCGCGAGGTGGGCGCGGACATCTACCAGTTGACGAAGTTCAAGCGGAGCAACCAGAACACCTGCATCAATCAGAAGCCGATTGTGCGGGTGGGCCAGCGCGTGCCGAAGGGCGCGGTTTTGGCGGATGGTCCGTGTACCGACCTGGGCGAACTGGCCCTGGGGCGCAACGTGCTGGTGGCCTTCATGCCCTGGCGCGGGTACAACTTCGAAGACGCCATCCTGGTCAGCGAGAAACTGGTCAAGGAAGACTACTACACTTCGATTCACATTGAGGAATTCGAAATCGAAGCCCGCGACACCAAGCTGGGGCCGGAGGAAATCACCCGCGACATTCCGAACATCGCGGACAGTTTCCTGCGCAACCTGGACGAGAGCGGGATCATCCGGATTGGCGCCACGGTGAAGCCTGGCGACATTCTGGTGGGCAAGGTGACCCCCAAGGGCGAAACCCAGCTCACGCCGGAAGAGAAGTTGCTGCGCGCGATTTTCGGTGAGAAGGCCGGCGACGTGAAGGACGCATCCCTATACTGCCCGCCGGGCATCGAGGGCACCATCGTCGATTGCAAGATCTTCTCCCGCAAGGGCCAGGAGAAGGACGAGCGGTCGAAGTTGATCGAGGAATCGCAAATCCAACGTTTGCAGCGCAACTTGCAGGATGAAATCCGCATCCTGACCGACGAGCGCGCCAAACGCCTGGGCATTCTGCTGGAAGGCAAGAAGTTGCTGGCCGACCTGCATGATGAAAAGACCAACAAGCGCCTGCTCAGCAAGGACACGGAACTGACCCGCGATCTCATCGAGAAGATGAAGTCGCGCGATTTGAAGCGCATGCGCCTGGCCAGCAAAGATCCGCGGCCCAACGAACAGATCGACGAAATCGAAGAGATGACGTCGCGCCAGATCGCGGTGCTGCAAAAGATCACCGACGAAAAGATTGCCAAGCTGCGCAAGGGCGATGAGTTGCCTCCCGGCGTGATCAAGCTGGTGAAGGTCTACATCGCCATGAAGCGCAAGCTGAGCGTCGGCGATAAGATGGCGGGCCGCCATGGAAACAAGGGTGTGATCGCGCGGATTCTGCCCGAGGAGGACATGCCGTACCTCCCGGATGGAACACCGGTGGAGATTGTGCTCAATCCGCTGGGAGTTCCCAGCCGCATGAACGTCGGCCAAATTCTGGAAACCCACTTGGGGTGGGCGGCGAAGGCGCTGGGCTTGCACTATGCGACCCCCGTCTTCGATGGCGCTACCGAGCGCGAGATTAAGAAGGCGCTGACCGAGGCGGGCAAGCCGACTTCCGGCAAGACCGCGCTCTTCGACGGCATGACCGGTACGCAGTTCGAACAGCCGGTGACGGTCGGCTACATCTACATGTTGAAGCTCTCCCACCTGGTGGACGACAAGATCCACGCCCGCTCGATCGGACCGTATTCGCTGATTACCCAGCAGCCGCTGGGCGGCAAGGCGCCTTACGTGCTGCAGGAACTGCTGACGGCCAAGTCGGACGACGTGTTCGGCCGCGCCAAGATTTACGAGGCCATCGTAAAAGGCGAGGCAGCCATCGAGCCCGGCGTGCCGGAATCGTTCAACGTGCTGATTCGCGAGTTGCAGTCGCTGTGTCTCGACGTGGAGTTGATGAAGAAGCCGCGTGAAGTGCCGGATACGGCCCTGGCGGCGGACTAGGTCGGACAGGCCTCCGGGCCTGTCCATTCAAAGTTTTTGGTTTTTAGCAACTGGAACTGGAGGCAATTTTGAGATCCTCTCCGTATGACCGAGCGAATTTGATTGCGGATTTCGATTCGATCCGTATTTCCCTGGCTTCTCCGGAAAAAATCCGGAGCTGGAGCCATGGTGAAGTCACCAAGCCGGAGACCATCAACTACCGGACCTTCAAGCCGGAGCGCGACGGGTTGTTCTGTGCGCGCATTTTCGGACCCACCCAGGATTGGGAGTGCTTGTGCGGCAAATATAAGCGCATGAAGCACCGCGGCGTGATCTGCGATAAGTGCGGCGTGGAAGTCACGCTGGCGCGCGTCCGCCGGGAACGCCTGGGACACATCGAACTGGCCAGCCCGTGTTCCCACGTGTGGTTCTTCAAGGGATTGCCCAGCCGCATCGGGCACCTGCTGGACATCACGCTGCGCGAACTGGAGCGCGTGCTCTACTTTGAAGCCTACGTGATCGTGGAACCGGGCGAGGGCACCGGGTTGAGCAGCGGTGAAGTGGTCACCGACGAACGCAAGCGGCAACTGGACCAGGAATTCCCCCTCAAGTTCGTCGCCATGATGGGCGCCGAGGGCATCAAGGAACTGCTCAAGAAGATCGACGTCGAATCGCTCAGCGAAGAAATTCGCGAGAAGATGAAGACCGAGCAGAGCCAGCAGAAGAAGCTGAAGCACGCCAAGCGGTTGCGCGTGGTGGAAAGCTTCCGTAAGAGCGGCAACAAGCCGGAGTGGATGATTCTCGACGTGATTCCGGTAATCCCGCCGGAGTTGCGACCCCTGGTGCCATTGGATGGCGGCCGCTTTGCCACCTCCGATTTGAACGATCTGTACCGCCGCGTCATCAACCGCAACAACCGGTTGAAGAAGCTGATCGAACTGCACGCGCCGGACGTGATTGTGCGCAACGAAAAGCGCATGCTGCAGGAAGCCGTGGACGCGCTGTTCGACAACGGCCGCCGCGGTCGCGTGCTGCGCGGCGCCAACAACCGCCCGCTGAAATCGCTCTCCGATACGCTCAAGGGCAAGCAGGGCCGTTTCCGTCAGAATCTGCTGGGCAAGCGCGTCGATTACTCGGGCCGTTCGGTGATCGTAGTGGGTCCGGAGTTGAAGCTCCATCAGTGCGGTCTTCCCAAGAAGATGGCGCTGGAGCTGTTCAAGCCGTTCATTTATCACCGCCTGGAACAGCGCGGCCACTGCACCACCATTAAGCAGGCCAAGGAATTGGTGGAGCAGCAGGACCCGGTGGTGTGGGACATTCTGGAAGAGGTCATTAAGGACCACCCGATTCTGTTGAATCGCGCGCCCACCTTGCACCGTCTCGGCATTCAGGCCTTTGAGCCGGTGCTGGTGGAAGGCAAGGCGATTAAGATTCACCCGCTGGTTTGCACCGCGTTCAACGCGGATTTCGACGGCGATCAGATGGCCGTGCACATTCCGCTGTCGCCCGAAGCACAGATCGAAGCATCCACCCTGATGCTCTCGTCCAACAACATTCTGTCGCCCGCGCACGGCGCCCCCATCACCATTCCCACCCAGGACATGGTGCTGGGCTGCTACTACCTCACCAAGTCGCGCCCCGGCGCGAAGGGTGAAGGCCGCACGTTTGCATCCACCGACGACGTGCTGATCGCGCTCGAGATGGGCGAAGTGGAAACGCTGACCCCGATCAAGCTGCGCTACACCGGCAAGGTCATCGACCTGGTGCACGCCTTCGATACCCAGAACATCATCCACACCGAGCCCATCGAGTTCATCAAGCAGTACATGGACACCACCGTCGGCCGCGTGATTCTGAACGACAACCTGCCGCAGGACATGCCGTACATCAACGGCCTTCTGAAGAAGAAGGGGCTGGCGCAACTGGTGCAGTATTGCTACCTGAAGTTCGGGCTGCATGTCACGGTCCACATGCTGGATGAAGTCAAGGCGCTGGGCTTCCTGTACGCCACGCGCGCCGGCATTTCCATCGGCATCGACGACATGGTGGTGCCCAGCGAAAAGGCCGGGCTGGTGAGGGCCGCCGAGAAGGAAGTGGTGCTGGTGGAAAACCAGTATCAGGACGGCGCCATCACGCACGGTGAACGCTACAACAAGATCATCGAAATCTGGAGCAAGGTTACCGAAAAGGTTTCCGATGAGATGTTCTCGGCGATGGAAGAGGACGACCGCACCGGTCGTTACCTCAACCCGATCTACATCATGGCCGACTCGGGTGCCCGCGGTTCGAAACAGCAGATCCGCCAGCTTTCGGGTATGCGCGGACTCATGGCCAAGCCGTCGGGCGAGATCATCGAGACGCCGATCACGGCGAACTTCCGCGAAGGCCTCAACGTCTTGCAGTACTTCATCTCCACCCACGGAGCCCGCAAGGGATTGGCGGATACCGCGTT
>JAPKZC010000721.1 GCA_026394025.1 Candidatus Solibacter sp. | reverse complement strand
TACACGCGGATGTTCAGTGCCCCATCGGCGCCGGCGCCAGCGCCAGCGGCCAATCCGCCCGCTGCCCGCGTCTCCGCCCCGCAGAAAAAGTCCTATCTTCCTCTGATCCTGATACTGACCGGACTCTTTCTCCTGGTCGTGATTATCATCGTCGTCTTTGCGTTTTTGAAATGAGGGTTTGACTGAATGCGCCTTGAGAAATTCGGCTCCGGGGAACAGATCGACAGACTGAAGCAACTCCTCGATGCCGCCAACTACACGGAGTCGGCTATCTGCCAACGCCTGGGATTGCAGAGGTTGGCAGACTTCGAGCTGAATGCGGATAGGCGAGAGCCGCTGGCCGATCCCAGTGAGCCGATCGACGTCCTGATCCGGCTCTTCCAACTGGTGGCCCGGACGCACACTGCTTCAGTCCAGTTGCGCTCTATCCGGTTACGGGGTTGTACATCGCCTCCGACCGCTGGAGCAATCCGGATGGCACGGCAATCGATACCCCGACCGACGCTGTATATCCCGCATTCATTGCAACCACACGGCTCTTCCTGGAGCTCTTGCCCAAGGGCACTTGTGACAACTTCCTGGATCTGTGCGCCGGTACCGGGATCGCCGCGCTGGTGGCCGCGAAAAATGGCGCCCGGCATGCCTGCGCGAGTGACATCACGGAGCGCTGCAGCATGTTTGCGGAATTCAACAGGCGCCTGAACGCGATTCCCAATGTGTCGATCGCCACGAGCGATTTGTATCGCAACCTCGACCGGCAAACGTTCGACTGCATCGTGGCTCATCCTCCATACGTACCAACGCTATCTCCCAAGTGGATTTTTTACAGCGGTGGAGAAGATGGCGAGCAGGTCACGCGCGGCATCGTTGAAGGTTTGCCGCTGCACCTGCGGGATGGGGGAACCTTCTGTGCGTGCAAGCCAATCCGGTTGAGGTCCGCGGGCAAATGGAAGTCCAGGCTTGGCGCGAGCAGTTCCAGCGGCTCGGTGTGGAATCCCTGGCTCACGGTCTGGTGGTGATTCGACGCAGGAATGATGCACAACGGACATTCACCATCCGGCGTGAAGCGGGAAAAAATTTCGAGCGGGTTCAATGGGAATGGCTGACCGCTTGGCAGACGGCCGCTATGGGCGGACAGATGCCCGGCCTGGTTCTGGACTCGCCCTTGCACAAAGGTTCCGGAGCCGAACTGAAGGTGACGCATCGACTTGTGGGTGACGTCTGGGAGCCGGAAGGGTTTTCGCTGCGAACTGAAAAGCCGCTGGATTTTGAATGTCAAGCGCAACCCTGGATGGCGCATCTGATTTCCCTCTGCAATGGGGTTTCGACCGGACGGCAATCCTACGAGATTCTCAAAGCGAATGGATCGATCCCGGCCGACGCTCCTCTGGAAGAGTTTGCCGAAGCGGTTGCGAGTCTGGTGTCGGCTGGCTTCGTTGAAGTGGAAGGCTTCAGGCCGACTCGGGAAGCAGGATGATCAACTCCAGTTGCGGTGCGGGAAAATCGCCCGGGACATACGCTGCCAGATTGCGCGCGCGGCCGACAGCCTCCCACGCAACACCGGATTGATTGAGGCTGAAGTAATGGTAGTTCAGCCTGACCGGAATCGAACTCGGCGGTTTCGCAACGTGTGTGAGCGCCAAACCGGGCAGCGCCTGCCGTACCAGATGCTCTATGTGTGCCGCCGAGCAGACCTTCACCAGATTCGGAACCTTGCCGATCAATTCGGCCGCGTTCATTTCGGCCGACACAGCCAGGTACATTCGAGTGCCAGTGAGGTACTTGTCGTCGGCCAGCGCTGTCGCGTAAATCGATGGTTGCACCAATTTCAACGGCAGCGACACGAAATTGCTCGGGACAACAGTCTCCAACAGGGTCCGCAAGGTCTCATCCAACGACGTGAAGACCGTCGAAAGATCATCGTGCTCGTAGATCGGCAGATCGCGCGGGTGGATTTGTGTCGAGAACGTGGTGAGGCATCCGGCCAGCGAAAGCATGGCGTGAAACAGGTTCTCGGGGTGTCCCTGCCGGGTCTCGAAGATGTGCTTGAACACCGGGAAATGCGAGTTGATCGTGTAGAGCAACCAGAAATTCGCGATGTCAGACGCGCCAAAGTCCGCCAAGCTCAGATTCTTCTGGCGGCGCAATCCGGATAGCAGACTGCTTTTCGAAGCCAGTATTTCGACAAGCCGGCGCGCGATGGAACAGAGGTAGTCGCTGGCTGTGAAATCGAGAACCGGCGGAACGAAGCGAGTGTCCAGTTCCAACGTCCCGGACTCGGTGCGCCGCACTCGTGCCACGCGCAGTGCCGAGCACTCATCGCGCGCCTGGCCTTCTACGAGCAGGCGAAAATTCTTCCGCGCCACCTGGACCGGCTTTTCGGAAAGCCCGGAATTTTCATCCCGAACGAGAACGGCCTCGGCCAGAAAACGGGTGTCCGCTTGTTTCTGCGCGAGCGACACATTCAAACCCGGCTCACGGTAATTCGGAATTGCCAGGAAAACATCGAGAGTGTTCTGGTCGGCTTCGAAACAATCCATCAGCGGCTTGGAGGGCGGCGGCGGCTCGGAAACAGGGAAATCGAACAGCAATCCGTCGGGAAAAATCCCGGACGCGGAGGCGATGGCGAATTCGCCCGCGGCGAGCGCTTCCTGATCAATCTGCAGTTTCAGAAACCCCCACGGATTCGAGGTCAGCGATTGCACACGGAACTGGAGCGTATTTTCAATGAAACGGTCCTGAGTCTGTAGGTACTGAGGGCTCAACAGCGTGCCCTTCGTCCAAATGACCGGCTGCAGTTGTCTCATGGAGAGTCCAAAGTAGCAGAACTGATCGTGGATCGCAATCCGCTCTCTTGATCTCCCCGTTAGCGTCCGGCTTCAAGTCCAGCAAAGTGAGGTGGTTAGAAATCCGACCTGACCAATCTTGCGCGGCCGCCGCTGCAAAGGCTGCTCATCTTCATGACCGCATGGGCGTTAGCAGCCGAGCTTGAAGCGCCAACCGGACAGCAGCGACCGGCACCTTGAGGTTCTAGTATGAATTCCGCCTTGACTCGGAAATGTTTTGCGGCCTATACTCAGGTTCAGAATCGCGGAGGTTCCTTGGGGTGGCCTATTCGAAACGCGCGGAGGGCATTTCGGTTTGGGGCGGTCTCGCCACAATCCTTCTGCGTTCACGCTGCCAGCATTCCCTCCGCCTCGAAGTCGATAAGATTTTCCAATTGGAGATGACGAGGGCTGCAGATGGCAAAACCAAGCACACAGCATAAGCTCGATAGAGTTCGCCCACCGCGCGTCCACGTGACTTACGACGTGGAAGTCGGAGATGCGATCGAGATGAAGGAACTCCCATTTGTGATGGGTGTTCTGGGAGATTTCACAGG
>JAPKZC010000206.1 GCA_026394025.1 Candidatus Solibacter sp. | reverse complement strand
GATGGATTCCACATAGCCTTCGACGCCCGAAATCTGGCCGGCGAAGAAGATGCGCGGATCGCCGCGGAGTTGCAGCGTATTGGTCAATAGAGCCGGTGCGTTGATGTAGGTATTGCGGTGGATCTGGCCGAAGCGGAGGAATTCGGCGTTCTGGAGGCCGGGGATGAGGCGCAGGACGCGGGCCTGCTCGCCGAACTTCATGTGGTTCTGGAAACCGACGAGATTGAAGCTCCCGGCGCGGCGGTTCTCCTGGCGGAGTTGCACGACGGCCCAGGGACGGCGGCCGGTGCGCGGGTTATCGAGGCCCATGGGCTTCATGGGGCCGAAGCGCAGGGTGTCGCGGCCGCGGCGGGCGATTTCCTCAATGGGCAGGCAGGCCTCGAAGTAACGCGTGTTGTCTTCGGCAATGTGGGCGGAGACGGAATCGGCCTTAAGCAACTCATCGACGAAATGCTCGTACTGGTCGCGGTCGAGCGGGCAGTTGAGGTAGTCGTCGGTGCCATCGGTGGATTTGCCGTAGCGCGAGGCCCAGTAGGCGATGGTGGTATCGACGGTTTCGGCGTCGACAATGGGGCTGATGCTGTCGTAGAAATAGAGGCGGGCGGAGCCGGTGAGGCGGGCGATTTCGTCGGCGAGGGGACCGCTGGTGAGTGGGCCGCTGGAGACGATCCAGATGGCGTCATCGGTGAGAGCGGTGACTTCGTCGCGGCGCAGGTCGATAAGCGGCTCGGCGGAGATGGCGGCGGTGACCTCCTGGGCGAAGATGCCGCGATCGACGGTAAGGGCGTGTCCGCCGGGGACGCGGGCTTTCCGGGCGGCTTGGAGGAGGAGCGAATCGAGGCGGCGGAGTTCCTCTTTAAGGAGCCAGGGCGCGGTGGATTCGGACTCGCTCTTGAGCGAGTTGCTGCAGACGAGTTCGGCGAGGTGGCCGGTCTGGTGCGCGGGGGTGGGGCGCACGGGACGCATTTCGTGGAGGATGCACGGAACTCCGCGGCGGGCGATCTGCCAGGCGGCTTCGGAGCCGGACAAGCCGCCGCCGACGATGTGGATGGTCTTGGGCAATGTCAGAGAACTCCGCCGAGTTCGGCGGCCGGAACGCGCACGCCCACATAGAACGAACCGAAGAGCGCGTAGACGGCACTGACTTCATCGAAGCGCATTTCGTAGATGAGGCGCTTGAAGATGGCGGGGTCTTCGGCGAAGAGATCGACACCCCACTCCCAATCGTCGAGGCCGATGGACCCGGAGATGATCTGGCGCACTTCGCCGGCGTAGCGGCGGCCGATGGCGCCATGCTTTTCCATCATGCGCTGGCGGTCTGCGAGAGATTCCTCATACCAGTTTTTGGACTCGCCGCGGCGGCGGTCCATGGGGTAGAAGCAGGCGTACTTCGTGGCGGGGATTTCGGGCCAGAGGCGCGGGGACATGGCCTGGCGGTGGCGGTGGAGCGTGGCTTCGATTTCCTGTTTCCACTCGTTCGTGTAGGGCTGGATGCCCTTCTCGATCAGGGCGCCGTAGACTTTCGCGGTGGATTCGTATATGCCGAGTTCGACGATGGAGAGGTAGGAGGTGGTGGGCTCGAGGAAATCGCCGATGGCGAGGCGGGCCAGACCGAGTTGCGCCTGGTTGAGTTCCTCGAAACTGCGGCGGAAGTGGATGAACATCAGGTCGCCCTTGTGACCGAGCATGGAAAACAGGGCGCTCTGGCGTCCTTCGGCGGGGCGCTCCAGTAGGGCGAGGGCGCTGGTGGCTTCGGCCAGTATATCGGCGCGGGCGGCGGGGGAGAGAGCACGCCAGGCGGGGCGGCGGAAGCGCATCATCTGGTGCAACACGCTGGCGCCTTCGACACTGAGCGGGACGGGCGGCATAGCGGCAGCGGCAAGCGTGTCAGGGGTCATTCATTCATTATAGGGAGGCGAGGGCCCCTCGTAGAGCCATGAGAAGGCAAGCGATCTCTCGGTAGAGTAGGAGAGAGGGCGACACCTTGCGGTGCGACCCACTCTCCCCTCGTCGAACCGGACAAGCGGATTTCCCGGCATCCGGCTCTCCTGAAAACGTGTCGTCTCAGGCATGCGCAGGCAGTTGCACGGCTGCCAG
>JAPKZC010000374.1:4728-5276 GCA_026394025.1 Candidatus Solibacter sp. | reverse complement strand
GGGGTCGTTGAGGTCGGCGAATTTGCCGCAACCGTTTTGTTCGAGCGTGCCGTTGGGGATGCGGTTCGTGTTGGTATTACCGAAGAGGCGGGGGAAGAGCTGGTAGATGCGGATTTTGCCGCCGCGGCGGGGGATGAGGGTGGAGGCGGCTGGGGTATCGGAACCGGGTTGGGGCAGGAGGAAGGAGAGGGAGTGGGAGAGGTAGCGGTCGTCCTGGCCGAGGACCAGGTAGGGATCTGTGGAATCTAGGACCGTACCCCAGCCGTGATTGGCGGAGATGTCCTTGAGGGCGGCGACAAGTTGGAGAGAGGAGTTGGTGCCGGCCCAGGAGCGCGGGATTTCCAAGGAGAGGGCACCGGATTTTTCCGTGGTCAGTTTTAGTCCTGGAGGATTTTCCTCTGCCGGCGAGAATCCGAAGCCGTTGAAAGTGCGGAGGGAAGCCTTGGGCTCGCTCCCGGAGGCTCGGATTAGGAGGAGATGGTCAGACTGAAATGGGAGAAAGAGAGTGGAGCCGGTTTTGTTCTGGCCGAAGGAGACAAGGGCGGCTC
>JAPKZC010000374.1:0-4723 GCA_026394025.1 Candidatus Solibacter sp. | reverse complement strand
GGGACGGGCACCGGAGTGAAGTTCGACCGGAAGGGTGGCTTGGGTAAAGGGGGAATAGGCGAAGAGAACAACCAAGGTAAAAACAAGGCGGGACAACATGGAGCCATCCTAAAAAAAAGCGGAGGAGCGGGGAAGCCCCAAAAAATGGGATTATCGGAAAGATTTGGATTTTGGGCGGGCGAAACGGGCCTGAAAGGAGATGTGGCGGGTTTCGGGCAGGATGAATTTCTTGAGCTCGAGATCAATCCAGGGAATGGGGAAGTTCTGAAAAGCAGCTTGAGCGAGATCGGCGGCGAATTGAGTTGTGCGCCAAGCGGCGTGATGTGGCCCTGCGAGAACATCTGCATATAGCCGTCGAAGTAGCCGAACCACTCCGCGTCCTCGTCCCAACTGGAGCGCACGAAGAGCTTGCCGAAATCGGAATTGTGATAGATCAGGGGAACGTGATAGTAGCTCAGGCCGGGTTGGTAGGGGTTGGCCCACAGAAACTCGTAGGGCGCTCCGTAGGTGCCGCGCAGAATGAAGTGATCGTGCATCAGCCACCCCTGCAGCACCTGGCTTTCGGCGGCGTTGACGTCGAGCGCCACCATGGCCAGTTCGACCGCGCGGGATAAGGCGGCGGCCTGCAAATCGGGATCGCCGGTCTTCCGCGTGATGCCGAGACGGTACTGGTTCTCCGCCGCGGGGTAGGTGGCCGGGTAGTGACTGAGCAGGTGCTCGATGGGAAAGTCCTTGAAGAAGCGAGGTACGTCTTCCCGCAGGTCGAGGTTGGTATTGTCGCGTACCGCGTGGAGGAACTCCCAGAGGGCGTACGCGTCGTCGCGGGCCACTACGCTCTTGCCGCCGCGCAGGGCGGGAACCATCTGGCGTTCCCACCATTGGTGGACGGTGGAATCGAGCGCGCGCTGCGGGGCCTGCGGCGCATGGTCATAGAGGGCGATGGCCGCGAGGGTTCTGGAACGTACGGCGGGAATGGCGGCGGCGGCGGTATCTGCGATGCCCTTGGCGAGGCGGGCGGTGAGGTCGCGCCGCTGCGGTTCGGTGAGGAGTCCCTGGCACCAATCGAAGACCAGGGCTTGCTGGCGGAGGTCGGCGGCGGGGGTGAGCGCCCAAGCGATGGCTTTACGGCCGAACTCGGAGTTGCCGGTGACCTGGGAGTAGAGCGCCCAGGCGAAGCCGGGCTCCGGCATGGGGGCGCCTGCTGCCAGCGGGCGGAGGCGCGCTCGCGCTCCCGCTTGAGCAGGCGGATGCGCTGCGGGCGCAGAAAGATGCGGGGATGCGCGGTGAGCACCGCCACGGGTTCGTCGGACGTTTGGGCTGCCAGCGTCACGCAAATACAGCAGAACGCGGCGGCGAGCCCGGTTTTGGCCCTCATCAACTAGATTGTGTCATAGCGACACAGGCCCTGCCCACCCAGGCCACAAAGCTGCACATATCGATTGGCACAAAATATTGACGGCAAAGTCAGTTAAACCGATTGACAGATGGGCATCCGATTGCTATTTGTAAAAGTGAATTGGCGAAGTACTTTCAAACCTGCCCTCTGCTTTAACAAGCGGGTGGAAGAAGAGTGGGCCGAAGAAGACAGCGTGCTTGCGGGAGCCGATGTTTGCAAGAGTTTTAGCTCACCATTCTTTCTCTGTTGGTTATGGCAGAGGGGTTTTTTTGTGAAACGGTTTCATACGATCTCTCCGGGGGGTCCTTGGGTAGCGGTAGTTGTCTGGCATTTCTGGTGAGGAAAAATAGGACGCGGACCTGACCAGGAATCGACAAGAATTTGGTTGTTTCCAGACAGCCCGACGCCGGATCCCAGCCCAACCTGGGCGAGCCGCATCGAATTCGGTCCCGAACGTCTGGGGATTGAACCGGTGCGGTTTTTCTTTTTTGCGGGCTCAGAAGCTCAACGTACCGGTGCGGGGCTCTTCCTCGGGGTTGGGCAGGTAGAGCGTCTTGCAGTGCTCGCAACGGTAGATTTCCACATCGGGGCCGAACTTCTTCCTGACTTCCTCGCCGAAGAAGAACCAGCGCTTGAGATGGCCGGCGCAAAGTTTTTCCTTGGCGTCCCTCTCATTGCAGGCGCGCATGCGGAGAGTGCGGAGTTTCACTTTGGTGCCGTCGCCGAGGGTGTCCACCAACTCAGACACCGGCACCGGCTTGCCGGAAGCCGCATATTTCGGATTCGCCATATTTAGAACGATGAGTATAACAGGAACGCCTCGCGGCGCCAGCAGTTATAATTTCTGCGCAGGAGGCAAAGTACCGTGACGCTGCGATGGATTCCGGTTCTCGTTTTGGCCCAACTGGGCAACCTCGGCAATCCCAATGACGCCGGGTATCAGGCCATGGCGAACGCCTTCGATCTAGCGATCTTCACCGGCAAGGACACGGCGCCGGGGGCGAAGAAGCGGTAAGGGCGGCGAAAGTGAGACATGCATGTCTCACTTTTTGGCATCGAATCACTGAAAACAAACAACATAAGCACGTTGAGTTGAGACAAATTTGTCTCAACTTGCTGATTTTTTCAACAGGAGAACGGAGGGGACGCACTGCCCCTCTATATTCAGGATGGCACGCCGGGGATTGGAAAAAGCGGTGCCCCGGGGGGTAGCGGCTTGTATGTAATTGATAAATAGCGCTTTGGCGAACCAAAATATTCTGAATGTTGGTGTCACCGTAGTCCGCGGCCGCTTACCAGGTAGGCAGCGAAGCTGCCGAGCCAGTGCCCGCCCTCATAGTGCTCGCTCCTGATGCTTTCCAGGCCGGTCACTTTGAGTTTGCCGGCGAGTGCGGCCAAGGGCTTGCGGCGCGGATCGGCGGCGGGAAGGCGCGAGACGATGCCTTCCAGCATCCACGCGCGGCTCAGGTTCAGGCCGGCCAGATGGTAGGCCTTGCCATCGGTCACATCGCTGACCTGGGTAGGCTCCAGATTCACGCGCGGTAGAAACCCGGTGAACCAACCGGCGAATTCGGCAGGCGGCAGGATGCGGCGGACCACATCGGCTTCAGCCAGGCAAGGAGAAAGGAAATCTTCGCCGGAAGGTTCGTAGGCGAGGGGGCAATTCCGGTCCTTGAGGTAGTAGTCCCGCGTACGGGATTCCACGATTTTGCCGAACTCGGCGTCGCCGGCGACGCGGGCGTAATCGAGCATCAAACCCATAGAGAAAGCGGTGTTGTTGTGCTCGCCGGTGCGGATAGGGTGTTGCAGTTTCGGCAACCACCCGGCGACGCGCGCAGTGACGGCTTGTTCCAGCGGGCGCAGCGCGGCGGACCACTGGCGCGCATCCGGGTCGTCAAACTCCTTCAACTCGGCGGCCAGTTGCAGCAACCAGGCCAGGCCGTAGGGGCGCTCGAAGGTATTGCGGCCCGCGGTATTGAGATAGATCACTTCCTGCGCAATATTGGCGGGCGTGAGACTGCGCGCCAGGGCGCGGCGCGCTTGGGGCGCAAACGGCGCTTGCGGAAACAGGCGGGTGAGGCGGACCAGCAGCCAGTGGCCGTGGACCGAGGAATGCCAGTCGAGGAATGCCAGTCGTAGCAGCCGTAGAACGCCGGGGTCAGTTCACGCGGCGGCTTGACGTCGGCATCGGAGTTCAAGGAATGGGCGATCTTATTGGGGAAGGGCTTATGGACGCAATCGAGGGCAAG
The DNA here is from genome assembly GCA_026394025.1 of Candidatus Solibacter sp. Taxonomy (GTDB): domain Bacteria; phylum Acidobacteriota; class Terriglobia; order Bryobacterales; family Bryobacteraceae; genus Solibacter. The sequence continues at coordinate 1,078 of JAPKZC010000374.1, read as the reverse complement.
AGCGGCGAAGCGCGCCGCCTGGGTCTGGTCGAAATCGGAATTCGCCATGAGGCCTCCACACAGGACGACGGCAAGAATCGAGAGCCGGAGCATGTTTGTATGGTAGCGGGTGGAGATGGGCGCTGTCTGAAAGTTGGGGTGGACCCGAAACCGGTCCCGCCACCAGCCCCAGCCGGTACGCCGGCGCCCGCGGCCGGCAGGAAAAACGTGCCGATTCGGTCTATCATCAGGCCTGATTATCGAGTTATACTACGGGCAAACGTGTTGTTCTTTTCTACACACGAGGAGAAGTCCATGTATACCCGGCGAGGCTGGATCATCGGAGCGGGCGCCGCGGGGGTTGCCTCCCTGCTGCCGGCGGCACAGGGGTCGGATTGGACGCAGTTCCGCGGACCGGACCGAAACAACATCTCAAAAGAGACCGGCCTGTTGCGCAAATGGGGGGCCGCCGGACCCAAGGTGCTGTGGTCGGTCCCGGTGGCGCAGGGGTATGCCGCCGCCGCCATCGTGGCCGGGCGCGTCTATCACCACGACTACGATGAGGCCAAGTCCGAGTGGTGCGTCAACTGCCGCACCCTGGCCGATGGCAAGCTGATCTGGCAGTTCCGTGAAGCCCGCGAAGTGCGACCCAACCACGCCATCACCCGCACCATCCCGGCGGTGGACAGCCGCTTCGTCTGTTCCCTGGACCCCAAGGCCGTGTTGCATTGCCTGGACGTCAAGACCGGCAAACAGATCTGGCGCAAGAATCTGTTCACGGAGTACAAGACCACTATTCCTTCCTGGTACAACGGGCAGTGCCCCTTGCAGGAAGCCGATCGCCTGATCATCGCCACGGGCGGCGCTGCCATCATGGTGGCGCTCGATAAAGCCACCGGCAAGGAACTGTGGCGCACGCCGAACCCGGGGCAGTACATGATGTCGCATTCTTCGGTGATGCCGGCGGTTCTGGGCGGCGTGAAGCAGTATCTCTACGGGACGCTGAAGGGGCCGCTGGGCGTCTCCGCCAAGGACGGCAAGCTGCTGTGGGGTATTTTCCATGGAAATCCTGGAGGCCTACTAACTCCAGAAGTCTCAC
>JAPKZC010000688.1:612-2149 GCA_026394025.1 Candidatus Solibacter sp. | reverse complement strand
GATTTCCTGCTCGAAAACCGGATGAACACGCTGTACCTTTGGAACGGCCACCCCTTCACTTCGTTGTTGAAACTGCCCCAATACCCGGACGCCCAGGAACTCAGCGATGAGCAACTCGCCCGCAACATGGAGATGTTCCGCTGGCTCACGGACGAAGCCGGACGCCGCGGCATCTGGGTCATTCAGGCCTTTTACAACATCCATATCTCGCATGCGCTGGCCAAGGCTCGGGGTGTACCGTTCCAGCACAGTACTCCCACCGAGTTCACCAGCCGCTACACACGTTATTGCATCGCCGAGTTCATCCGCACCTATCCCAACGCCGGCCTCATGATGACGCTCGGCGAAACTCTCAGCCCTCAGTATGGCCCCCAGTGGCTGGCTGAAACCATCATCCCCGGCGTAAGGGACGGCATGCGCGCCGCGGGCCTCTCGAAGGAGCCGCCCATCGTCGTCCGCGCCCACGCCACCCGCATCGAAGAAGCCATGGCGCGCGCCCTTCCGCTCTACCGCAACATCTTCACCATGCACAAGTGGAACGGCGAATCGCTCACCTGGACCGACGTCCGCGGCGAGGTGCTGCGCATGCACCAGTCGCTGGTGAAGGCCGGCTCCACCCACATCGCCAACGTCCACCTGCTCTCCAACCTCGAACCCTTCCGTTGGGGCGCGCCCACCTTCATTCAGAAGACGCTCCAATCCATGCAGCGCATCGGCATCCGTGGCGTGCACGTCTACCCGCTGCGCTACTGGGATTGGCCCAACAGCGCGGACAACCCGCCGCTGCTGCAATGCGAGCGCGATTGGATCTGGTTTGAAGCCTGGGCTCGCTACGCCTGGAACCCCGACCGTGCGCCCGCCACCGAACGCGAGTATTGGATTGCCCGCATCGCCGCTCATTACGGTTCGCGCGAGGCCGCCAGCCGCATCCTTGACGCCTATGAGTTCTCCGGCGTGTGCGCCCCCCGCCTGCTGCCCCGCATCGGCATCACCGAAGGCAATCGCCAGTCGCTGACGCTCGGCATGCTCATGACCCAGATCGTCGATCCGGCGCGCTACAACGAATTCCCGCTGCTCTGGGAAGGCGATGCGCCTCCCGGCGAGCGTCTCGCCGAGTACGTGCGCAAGGAGTGGGAGCACGCCCCGCACGAAGGCGAAACGCCGTGGCGGCGGCGCGCGCCGCCATGCCTTTCGTCACCCGGGATCGCGAGGAATTCGCGCGCTTCCTGAACGACATGCTGGCCATCGAACAGCAGTACCGCTGCTACCGCGCCAAAACCCACGCCGCCGCGTTCGTCCTGCGCTACGGTTACAGCCACGACCCCGCCGACCTCCGCCGCGCCCTTCCCCTGCTCGAAGAAAGCTTCGGGCACTACCGCCAACTGGTCGCGCTTACGGACAAAACCTACCGCGAAGCCTGCAGCGTGCATAGCCTCTCCCGCCGCGTCCCCTTTCTCGGGGCGCCCGGCCGCTACACCCACTGGCGCGATTGCCTGCCCGCCTACCAACGCGAACTGGAAGCCTTCCGCCGCAATTT
>JAPKZC010000688.1:0-533 GCA_026394025.1 Candidatus Solibacter sp. | reverse complement strand
GTGGCCGCGGAGCGCACGCGCGCCGCCTGTCCGGGCGTGAACGCGAAACTGGCGTCCGGTCCCGGCGAACTGTTTCGCGTGGAGCCGGGAGCCAAACTCTATTCCGATACGCCGCTCGCCATCCGGCAGGCAGCCTCCGAGCTCGCGGGCCTCACCGGCATCCGCATCCCGCGGGACGCCGCCACCAAAGACGGCGTGCACCTTCGCTTCGAACTGCCGGAGCCCGCGCAGATTCTGGTCGGCTTCTTCCGCAGCGAAAAGAAAGGCGCGGCTGCCGCGCCGCCTAAAGACGAGTGGGAGCCCGTGCTCCGCAACGCCGTCTCGGCGGCCGGCCATCCGGCCTTTACGGTGTGGTCTCACGCGCTCCCCAAAGGTCAGTCCGAAATCGATTTCGGCCGCGGCGCTTACGTGGTCCTCGGCTTCGTCAAGGCCGATACCATCGTCGAACCGCGCATGGTCTTCTTTGCCGGATCGGGCGCCTCGCAGACACCCGATCTGGATTGGCTCTTCGAAAACTGAGCGAATATTTAGGC
>JAPKZC010000658.1 GCA_026394025.1 Candidatus Solibacter sp. | reverse complement strand
TTAGTAATGTTTACGTTCGTGATATTCATCGAACGGTTGAAGCCACGGTTGCCATAGTAGCCGCGTCCCCACCAGGGGTGGAAGACCTCGTACGGCGCCAGGGGGACCCAGCCCACGTTGCCGAAGCCGAAACCGACACCAAACCCTCCGTGTCCGAAGCCGAAGAAGCCTACCAAAGCGGGTGACCAATAGTGCCGCGAGGTGAGCAAACCGGGGTACCAGCACCAGCCGTAGCGGTCGTGGTTGAACCAGCGGCCGTAGTGGTAGGGCGCCCAACCAAAGGGGTCGTAGCTCACCCAAGTCCAGCCATACCAGTCTTCCCAAACCCAACGGCCGGACTGGTAAGGAGCCCAGTCGGCAGTGACGGTAGGGCGCCAGACATTGCCGTACTCGGGCACGTTAGTCCAGGTGCCATGGGCATCCAAGTCTTCCGCGCCGTAGACACCGGGGCCGACATAACGGGAACTAACGGACTGGGTGATAGTGCGATCGCGGTTATCGGACCAGCGATCCCACTCGTCCATGCCGCCGGCGGGCACGACCTGGAATTCGGCGTCTGAGCTGGCGCCGCGGGCCATCAAGGTCTGGCCGCCGCGGACCCACTGCGAGCCACGGGGGGTAAATACTTCGACGTCACCATCGCGGGCGGTGACTTCGGTTTCACCGCCTTCGTTGACGGAGATGCGGAAGCTACCCTGCCTGGACGGACGGACAGATAGGCTGGGGGTATCGATTTCGATATTGCCGTCGCTGGTGTGTAGCATGCGGTAGGTCATGACGCCGCGGGCCAGTTCCATCTGGTAGCGGCCATATTCGAGTTGGGTGAGGCGCAGTTCGCCATTGGCGCCGAGACGTAGGAGATTGGAAGCGTCGAACTGGACCTCCGTACGCGAGTTAGGTCCGGTGGCCACACGGTCATCGGTCAGGAGGGGGGCATTGACCACGCCCGCCACCCAGTCGCCGGAATCGCCGCGGCGGACGGAGACGTCGCCGTTGATCAAGCTGATACGAGCCACGCCGCGCTTGAGCTCGTCGGGATCCTGCGCGCGAGCGGGGGTAAAACTGCCTGCGAGCGTAAGCACGGCACCCGTCAAAGCCAAGAACCGGAAATTGCGTAAGCGTCTCATACAGAGTCTCCCGGACTACGCCATGTAGATGGCGCTGTTCGATGAGTGCTGCGGCGGCGGGGGGGAGGACGGAGTAAGCATATGTTCCGGTAAGCGGCTGGCGCGCGACGGGTTGCCAGTTTCCCTGACCGTAGCGGAGTCGGTAGTAATTAATGATGGGTTCGGCGGCGAGGCTGGCGCCGATCCGGACGTTGTCGCGTCCGGCCTTTGTGCGCAGTGTTTTAGCCAAGGTACGGGCGCCGGAGAACTGTCGCCCGGCGGCGTAGGCGCCGAAGGGAAATTCGGCGAGGTAGCGGGCCAGGAATATGGCCGAGACGGCTAGGAACGCAAGTTGTGCAGTCTTGTTGCGACTTTTGAAGATTGTTGCAGTAACTGTCAGCACAGTAAGGGGGATCAGATAGATTGCGCCGTCTTGGGGGAAAGGCGTATGCAACCAGCGGTGCGCGGCCATGAGAAGCACCAGGGTGAGCGCCAGAGTTGCGCCGGCAAGAGCGACGAGCGCCCCATCCTGCCGGCGCCAGAGGCGTACGGCCGCGGCCATGCCGAGTACGGCCACTAGGGCCAGGGCCACGCGCGCCATTGCGGCGATAACCTTAAGTGAAGTTCCCAGGGATAATGCATTGATTTCATTAATAGTTTGGCGCAGGCTGGTGGCGCCAATGCCGAGCGTACCCCACTGCGCGTGATTGAGCGGAAGCGCCAGCAGAACAAAGGCCGTGAGAAAGGCGATCAGGACAAGAGTGCGACCGGGAGCTGCCTCTCCCTTAGACCAGACCAGGAACACGGCCAGCAGGGCACACGCGGGTGCGGCGAACGCCAGCGAAGCAGCCACGCTCAAGCCCAGACACATCGCGGCGAGGTTGAGCTTTTCTTCGCTAAATGATTGCACCGATTCGAGTATCAGTTCGAGCGCCCACATCCAGCACGCCAAGGCCATGCCGTGGCCGCGGGCTTCGCTCAGAGCGTCGACGATCAACGGATTGAGGGTCAGGAGCCCGATCGCGGCCAGGAACGCCAGGCCGTCGCCGAACCAGCGGCGCGCCATACGGAAAACCACCCACAGGTAGAGGACGCCGGCAAGCAGGCTGGGCAAGCGCAGGGAAAGTTCCGTAAGGTGGAATCTAGCAGTTGAGATTTTCACTAATAAAGTGTTGACCACATGGTTGTTGACGTCGAAGCTGGCGAGGGCATCGGCCCACGGCGGCGCGATAAAGCGGTGATAGTTCCAGGCCTCGCCGGGAGTGACCGATTGGGTCATGGCGCGGAACAGGTTGACGGCGAGCAGGACGGCGAGGAACCAGCGCGCGGTTTTAATCGATGCGGTAGAAGTGGGTTCCATTGGCTTCGGCGAGTTGCGTGACGCCCCAGGAGTCGGGGTACTTCTTCATGTCTTCGTATACCATGTCGCCTTCGTTGATGAGCAGGAAGCGCAGGCCCAAGGCCTTCATATCGCGGGTGGCGGCGCGGCGTATGCCGAGCGGCAAATCGGGTTTGACGAATTCGGGCGTGTCCGTCATGGGCACCCAGCGCCCACTGGCCAAGAGGATTTCCACCTGGAGACGGGCGGTCCAGGCCGGGTCGCACTCGAGGACCACCTCATCGATGCGTTCGGCAGCCGGGAACTCCACTTGAAGGCGAGCGTGCGGGGCCAGAGCCTCCCAGGTGGACCAACGGGTGGCGTAGCTATTGTCAAAGGCGAGCGGCACTTCCCAGCCGTTGGGTGAGGCGCTGAGGCGCCAGGCGGGGGAGCGCGGCAGTTCCCTGCCCTGGGAACGCAGACGCATCTCCGCCACGGTCCAGAACTCTTTGCCCGACGCGATGTTCACCACGCGGACTCCGCGGGTGGTCACCGGCAGAAGCTTAAAACGCTGAGCGTACAGGGGCTTATGCGCTTGCGGGGTCCAGAGAATCTCCTGTGCCAGGTTACCCAAGGTGGATTCGTAGGAGACGATGATGTCGCGATCGATATAGGCATGGGGACGGCCGGAAAAGGAAAAGATGCGCTGGCTGCGGGGCACTTCGAGTTCGATGGGCACCTTCAGGGCGAGGTCTGGGCTGCTCTTGACGATGAAGGGCAGCGCGGGGTCGAGGCGGAGGGCGGCACGATAGGGGAAAGAGGCGATGCGCCAGTTCCAGGGGTCGCACCACGTGGAGAGGGCGGGAGGCCAGCAGACTAAGGCGTGGAACAGCGCGAGCACGGGCAGGGCGGCGGGAACCTCGGCTAGTCCGATGCCCATGGCGAGGGCCAGAAACGGCGCGCTGGGAATCAGGAAACGGGACCCGGAATTGAGGTAGGCGGGGAGCGCAAAAACGAGGGCGGCCAGCAGCAGGCGACGGCCGGACTTAAAGCGTAAGGCGAACAGACCGAATGGGGCAAGCAAAAACACGGGACCGAAGACTCCACCAACAAGTCCCCCACGCAGTGTAAGTTGCAGGGGAATCTCCCAGTTATGCTTGATGCCTGGGTAGTGAGCGAGTAATTCTGCATAAATACGTTCCATGCCGGGATGGTAGGCAGGATTGGGGAACCAGGAATTGAAAAAAGGTGCGAAGGGATTGCCGAGCCAGAACCAGTTGCGAAGGATCCAGGGGGAAATCATGAGGAGCGCGGGGACGAGGATGTAGAGGACCCCTACGGCGGGGACATCGAAGACTACACTGTGACGGTGAAGCTCTTGGAGAAGTTGATCGAGGCCGGTCTGCCGCGG
>JAPKZC010000045.1:4813-11434 GCA_026394025.1 Candidatus Solibacter sp. | reverse complement strand
CGGCTGCCCAACGGCAACACCCTGGTCAACAATTGGGTCAACCAATGGAACACCACCGTCGACCCCGCCAACGCGCCCGTGCAGGCGCTGGAATTTACCCCGGCGAAGAAGCTGATCTGGGCCCTCCGTTCCTGGTCCGATCCCACCAACCTCGGCCCTGCCACCACGCTGCAACTCCTCGACACGCGCGGCGTTCCGGAAAACGTCCACTTCGGCGATATCAGGTAGCATGGGAAATGATTAAAATGAAATCCTCTACACGACTGCTATTGTGCCTCGCACTCGCCTTCTCCGGCTCCTTGGCCCAGGCCCAGAAGTTCGACTACCGGCTCCTGGCCACAAGCCGTACGTCCACCATGGAGAAGGAGATGAATCAGGCCGCGGATGCCGGGTACGTTTTCGGCAGCGTCATGGGCGGCGAGACCGGGATGGGCGGAAAGGAAGTGGTCGTCGTAATGACGAAAGCCGTTGGCGCCCCCGCGGTGAAGAAGTCCTACAGACTGCTCGCGACGTCCAGAACCGGAACCTTGCAGAAGGAACTTCAGCAGGCGGGAGACGAGGGCTTCGACTATTGCGGCCAAACGGTCTTTGCATCCGCCATGGGCGGCCGGGAAGTGGCCGTCATCCTGGAGCGGGATCCGGTTTCGGGACCGCGCCGGGTGGAGTACAAGCTTCTTTCCACCACACGGACATCCACCATGCAGAAGGAACTGAATCAGGCCGGCGACGAGGGCTTCCAATTCATGGGCGTGATGGTGGGCAAGACGGCCTTTGGCGGCAGCGAGACCATCAGCATTCTCAAAAAGATCCCGAAGTGAACGTTCGGCTCCCGCTAATTTAGCGAATCCCGTCCAGCAATTGATAGCGCCCGCGGTGCTCGTCGGGCACGGCGCGAGGACCGGCGCTGAGATGCATCACCTCATATCCGTCCTGGCTGTAGGCCGGCCAGCGCGGCAGGCCCTCGCCGTTGGGGTCCCCGGTTTTGGCGAAGTTGCTCCAATAGGAACCCATCAGTTCCGACACCCTGCGGTCTTCCGGCCGCCACGGCAGCTTCTTCGAGGACAGCACCTGGAATACGAACTCGATCTCCGACGCGTGGGGAGCCGTCGCTTCGGCCCCGGGGCCGGCGTCGGCCAACAACGGTAGCGTCTGTTCAAAGCGGTAGCGGAACACCGGGGCCTTGCCGGTTTTCAGGTGCTGCTCCATCCATTTCCAGGTGGAGTAGCCGATGAACCGGTCCCCCGCCAGGTCTTGCGCGGATCGCTTGGTCTGCGCGGCAGTCCCCGCCGGATAAACTTTCAGGATGCCCTCGGCATTCGCGCCGTAGAGTTTGCGCGCGCTTGCTAAGAAGTTCTCCGCGGTCGGCTCTGTGTTTCCAAAGATCATTCGGTAGCTCCCCTCGTCGGCGTTCCACCCGGCCAGCAGCGGTACATGACTCTGCTTGCCGGCGGCGAAAACCGCTTCCACGCTTTCCGGCAGGAAGTACCCGTCGATGTTGGGGACAAACCGCAGTCCAGCAGGTTTTGACGCGGCTTGCAGCACCTCGGCCGCGGGCTTGGCGCGCAATGCCTCCAGATCATCCGTTCCCAGCGCCGATTTCACGAATTCTACATTGGCCTTCTCCGTCTCGGCGCGCGTCTGCGCTCGCAACGTATCGCCAAAGAATGCGCCGCTTTCGCCAATGGCTCGCCGGAAGAGCCCTTGGGCGAGCGGCGACGCCATCAGCGCACTGACCGAAAACGAGCCCGCCGATTCGCCGAATATCGTGACGTTGTCGGGGTCGCCGCTGAACACCGCGATATTATCCTTGACCCATTGGAGAGCCGCCATCTGGTCCAAAAGGCCATAGTTTCCCGCCGCGTTGTGGCCCGATTCCTTGGCCAGCGCCGGATGCGAGAAGAATCCGAAGATGCCCAGCCGGTAGTTCATCGAGACCACCAGCACACCCTTCTTGGACAGGTTGCCCCCGTCCTGCCGTGGTTCGGAAGTAGCGCCCGCGGCAAAGCCTCCGCCATAGATCCAGACCATGACGGGCAGCTTCGGCTGCACCGGCGCCGCCGGCATCCACAGATTCAGATAAAGGCAATCTTCGCTCGGCCCGGAATCGTGGAAGATCATGTCCGAATAGATGGGTGCCTGCATGCACCGCGCCCCATACTCGCTAGCCTTCCGAACTCCAGTCCATGCCGGCGCCGGCTGCGGCGCCTTCCAGCGCAACGCGCCAACCGGCGGCGCGGCGTAGGGAATACCCTTGAATGTGCGGACCTTGCCATCGGCGCTGACCACGCCCTCCAAAACACCATTGGCGGTGCGCTGTTCCACAGGGCGCACTTGCGCCCGCAGGGCGTACGGAAGAAGTGACATGGAAAACAGAAGGGCGCATTGCCCCGTCTTTACAAAGATGGACGTTCCAGACATGGTGAGCTCAATTTACCACATGCCATGCTTCAGTCACACGTGATTTCAAGTATTTTCCATTGATAACAAACGGGTTGATGTACAGGAGCGATAATCGCCGTTGTATCCTGTGAATGGGCGCTTCAGCGCGCCGTATGGCCTCAACGACCACTGAAAATCGCCCGGAGAGTGCTTTTTGCGAAACGAACCCATTTTTGACGCTCAAACCGAACCAAAGGCAGCCACTTACCCCCATTCCCCGTCGAAGCCAACTAACCCGGGAAGCCGCACCCCACCTCATGTCAACATTTGAATTCGCCACCGCCGCCCGCATTCTCTTCGGCGAGGGATCCCTCCGCCAGGTCCCCGCCGCCGCCGCGTCCCTGGGCCGCCGCGCCCTCCTCGTCACCGGAAACTCGCCCGATCGCGCCGCGCCCCTCGTGAAGGCCCTCGCCGCCGCCCACGTATTGACCGTCCCCTTCACCGTTCCTGGCGAGCCTACGCTCGACCTCATCCGCGCCGCCCCGCGCGATTGCGATTTCGTCATCGCCTTCGGCGGCGGCAGCGCGCTCGACGCCGCCAAAGCCCTGGCCGCCCTGCTCACCAACCCCGGCGACCCGTTGGACTACCTCGAAGTCATCGGCCTCGGCCGCCCCCTCGCCGTCCCCGCCGCACCCTGCATTGCCATCCCCACCACCGCAGGCACCGGCAGCGAGGTCACCCGCAACGCCGTCCTCGCCAGCCCACAGCACCGCGTCAAGGCCAGCCTGCGCAGCCCCTCGATGCTGCCGCGCCTGGCCGTCGTCGATCCCGAACTCACCTACGGTCTCCCGCCCGCCATCACTGCCGCAACCGGCCTCGACGCCCTCACCCAATTGATCGAGTCCTACGGCTCCGTCCGCGCCAACCCCATGACCGACCAGTTCTGCGTCGAAGGCATACGCCGCGCCGCCGGGGCACTGCCGCGCGTTTGGGAGAACGGCGGCGATCGCGAAGCCCGATGCGACATGGCATGGGCCAGCCTGCTGGGCGGGATGGCGCTGGCCAACTCCGGGCTCGGCGCGGTCCACGGCTTCGCTGCCCCGCTCGGCGGCATGTGGACTGCCCCCCACGGCGCCGTCTGTGCCGCCCTGCTGCCCCACGCCATGGAAGTCAACGTCCGCGCGGTCCGCGCTCGCGCCCCGGAAAAGTCTGTACGCTACGACGAAGTCGCACGTCTCATCACTGGTAGGCCCCACGCGACGGCCGCGGATGGCGTAGCCTGGATCGCGGCCCTGTGTGAAAAGCTGGAGATTCCGCCGCTACGTACCTACGGCGTCGCCGAGAGCGATCTCGCCGTCCTGGTGGAAAAAGCTGCGCAGGCCAGCAGCATGAAGGCGAACCCGATCGTCCTGACCGAGGAGGAATTACGCGAAATCATCTGGCGCGCGCTATGATTATCGTCCGCGACTTTCGCGGCGCCGTATTCTCTCTCACACTCGCCCTTTCGTTGGCGCAGACTCCGGGCACCGTGATCCGCGTCATGTTGTTCGGCAAGATCGCCCCCGGCGATTATGTGCTCCAGGTAATCGTCACCGACAAACTAGCGAAGGAAACGTATCGCGTGGCCACCCAGTCCATGGATTTTGAAATCCAACCAGTACCGCCTCTCCAGTACTAGGACCGCAAACTGATTTAAGCAGAAACAAATTGACTTGCGCGCGAGAGTTGGAAACATTTAAGATAACGGTGTAGCTTTACTCCGAATCACGGGGGATTTGATGATTTATTCTCGTTCGGCCGAGTACGCGATTCGCGCTTTTGTTCACCTGGCGCAAGTCCCAGAAGGCAAGTATGCCATGGTGAAGAACATCGCGGCGCAGGAAGTGATCCCAGCTCATTTCCTGGCCAAGATTCTGCAACAGCTTGCCCGCAAGGGCCTGCTACGTTCCAGCAAGGGCCCGACAGGCGGTTTCGCGCTTCGGGTGGATGCAAGCGAGATCCGCTTGTTGGATATCGTCGAATCCCTCGACGGCCTGGCCCCCTACCAGCAGTGCGCCAGCGGCCTGAGCGAGTGCTCCGACGACATGCCGTGCTCCATGCACGATAGCTGGATCGCCCTCCGTTCGCGTATCATGGATTATCTAGGGAAGAATACGATCGCCGACTTGGCTAAGGCGCTGGAACAGAAAAAGAAGTCTCTGGCGTTAACCAAAAAGCCCAAGGCCAAGAAAGCGGTCACCGCTAAGCGGGCTTAGACAATCTGGGCCGGGCTTGCCCGGTCTCTAAATGATCCGGAGGCAAAATGGGACAATCCGTCCTTGTCCCCATGGTGGTCGAACAGACCTCCCGTGGGGAACGCGCGTACGACATCTATTCCCGGCTGTTGAAAGAGAACATCATCTTTCTGGGGACCCCGATTGACGATCAGGTCGCCAATCTGATCATCGCCCAACTGCTGTTCCTGGAAGCGGAAGATCCGGAAAAGGATATTTCGATCTACATCAACTCGCCGGGCGGCTCCATCACGGCCGGTCTGGCGATTCTCGACACCATGGCCTTCATCCGGCCCGATATCGTCACCATCTGCGTCGGTCAGGCGGCTTCCATGGCAGCCGTGCTGCTGGCCAAGGGCGCCCAGGGCAAGCGCTTCAGCCTGCCGAATTCGCGCATCATGATCCACCAGCCCTCCATGCAGGGTCTGGCCGGACAGGCGGCGGATATCGATATCTACGCCCGCGAAATCCTGCGCATGCGGGAAATCCTCAACGGGATGCTGGCCAGCGCCACCGGCCAGCCGATTGAACGCGTAGCCAGGGATGTGGACCGCGACTATATCATGGAGCCCGATCAGGCCGTTACCTACGGCATGATCGATCGCGTCATCTTCAGCCGCGATCTGACTCCGATTGCTATCAAAGGCTAGCTTGAAGTTGCACTGCCAGGCGGGGCACTGCCCCGCCCTATTTCTATGAAACAACTGACTGTCGTGGCGCTCGCCATCTTCTCCGCGGGGGCTGCCGCGGTGGCCCAGCAATCTCCCCTCACGCTCTGGTACGACAAGCCCGCTGTTTTGTGGACCGATGCCCTGCCGGTGGGCAATGGACACATGGGCGCCATGGTATTCGGTGGCGCCGCGCACGAGCGCGTACAGTTCAACCAGCACACCGTCTGGACCGGCGAGCCACACGACTACGCCCACAAGGGCGCCGCCCAATCGCTGGCAAAAATCCGCGAGCTGCTCTGGGCCGGCAAACAGAAGGAAGCCGAGGACCTCGCCATGAAGGAATTCATGAGCGAGCCCATCCGCCAGAAGGCCTACCAGGCATTTGGCGACTTGCTGTTGGAGACGCCAGGCGCGGAGAATCCCACCGGCTACCGGCGCTCGCTCGATCTCGACACCGGCATCGCGACCACCGAGTTCACTGCCGGCGGCATCCAGTTCCGCCGCGACGTCTTCGCCAGTTACCCCGCCAACGCGATCGTGGTCCGGATCTCCGCCAGCAAGCCCGGCGGACTCGCGTTCCAAGCCGCCCTGAAGAGCGCCCATGCCAATTCGCAGGTCACGGGATTGCCGTCCGGCGAGTTGTCCATGACCGGCCAGGTTGCCGAATCGGCAATCCGCTTCGAAGCGCGCCTGGCGGCGACCGTCCAGGGCGGCAAGCAGGAAGTGCTCGACGGCAAGCTCTCGATAACCGGCGCCGACTCCGCGACCCTCATACTGACCGGCGCCACCAACTTCAAGAACTATCGCGACGTCACGGCCGATCCCAAGCCGCGCAATAACGCGACGCTCGCCGGGTTGCGCGGCAAGAGCTACGAGACGCTGCGCGCCGCGCATACTAAGGATCACCAGGCGCTATTCCGGCGCGTATCGCTCGATCTGAGCGCGACACCCGCCGCCAAGCTACCCACCGACGAACGCATCGCCGCCTTCGCCGCCGGCAACGATCCGGCGCTGGTCGCGCTGCTCTTCCAGTACGGGCGCTATCTGATGATCGGCTCCAGCCGCCCCGGCGGCCAGCCCGCCAACCTGCAGGGCATCTGGAACGATTCCAATACGCCAGCCTGGGATAGCAAGTACACCGACAACATCAACACCGAAATGAACTATTGGCCAGTGGAGGAAACCCACCTCTCCGAATGCCACCTGCCGCTGTTCGACGCGCTCAAGGATCTGGCCCAATCCGGCGCCATCACCGCCAGGGAACACTACAACGCGGGCGGATGGGTGGTGCATCACAA
>JAPKZC010000045.1:0-4796 GCA_026394025.1 Candidatus Solibacter sp. | reverse complement strand
GCGGCACGGCGCCCATCAACGCCAGCAATCACGGCATCTGGCAGACCGGCGGCGCGTGGCTCTCCACCCACCTCTGGGAACACTACCTGTTCACCGGCGACAAGCAGTTCCTGCGCACCACCGCCTACCCGCTCATGAAAGGCGCGGCGCAGTTCTTCATCGATGCAATGGTGAAAGATCCCAAAACCGGCTTCCTCTACACCGGCCCCAGCAATTCCCCGGAGCAGGGCGGGCTGGTGATGGGCCCCACCATGGATCGCGAGATCGTGCGCACGCTGTTCGGCCAGACCATCGCCGCCGCCAAAGCGCTCAATCTGGACGCCGATTTGCGCCAGCGGCTGGCCACCATGCGAGGGCAGACTGCGCCGCTCCAGATCGGCAGTCACGGCCAGTTGGAGGAGTGGATGGAAGACACCGACGACCCCAAGAACCAGCACCGCCACGTCTCCCACCTGTGGGCGGTCTATCCGGGCAGCGAGATCACCCCCTTCGGCACCCCGGACCTGTTCAAGGCGGCGCGACAGTCGCTGATTTTCCGCGGCGACGCCGCCACCGGCTGGTCGATGGGATGGAAGCTGAACCTGTGGGCGCGTTTCCTGGATGGCGACCACGCCTACACCATCATGCGCAACCTGATCGCCCCAGCGTCGGACGGCAAACCGTCGAAGGCCGGCGTCTTCAAGAATCTGTTCGACGCGCATCCGCCGTTCCAGATTGATGGCAACTTCGGCGCCACCGCCGGTATCACGGAGATGCTGCTGCAAAGCGACGACCCGTACGGCACGCCCACCAGCCTGACCGCCGTGCAGAGCGGCGAGGCCGGTTTCCTCCATCTGCTCCCGGCCTTACCTTCGGCGCTGGCCACGGGCAAGGTCAGCGGTCTGCTGGCCCGCGGCGGTTTCGAAGTGGCCATCGACTGGCGGTACGGAAAACTGGTCAAGGCCACCATCGCGGCGCGCCAGTCCAAACCGCTCAAGGTGCGCTGCGCCGGCAAAGAGATCGAGATCCAGGCCAAGGCCGGACAGACCTACACCTTCGGCCCCGATCTTAAAGCACTGTAAAGACCGCCGCCTGATATAATCACCGCGACAAGGAGTTTCGTAGTGACCGATCCTAAAACTCGCAGATTCTTCCTCGGCGCCCTCTCGGCAGCCGCCGCTACCCGCGTATGGGGCGCAAACGATAAGATCAACGTCGGCATCGTCGGCCTCGGCGGCCGGGGTACGAATCACCTCAACAACTACTCGCGCATGGCCGGCGCGCGCGTGGCGGGGCTGTGCGATGTGAATCAAACCGCCCGCGAGGTGGCGCAGACGACGCTGCTGAAGAACACTAGCGAGAAGGCCAAGGAATTCGAGGACATGCGCGGCATGTTCGCCGATTCCTCGATCGAGGCGGTGTCCATTGCGACTCCGAATCACTGGCACGCCCTCGCCGCCATCTGGGCGATGAAGGCCGGCAAGGACGTTTACGGTGAGAAGCCCGCCTGCTACAACATCTACGAAGGCCAGAAGATGCTGCAGGTGCAGCGCGAGACCAGGAAGCTGGTGCAGATCGGCTCGCAGCACCGCAGCACGCCGTTCAAGATGAAGGCCCTCGCCGCCATGCAGCAAGGGCTGATCGGCAAAATCTATATGTCGAAGGGCCTCTGCTTCAAGCGGCGCCCGTCGATCGGGCACACCGCGGACGCCCCGACGCCTCTTGGGTTGAATTGGGACCTCTTCCTTGGCCCGGCGCCCATGCGGCCGTACAATGAGAAGCGCTTCAGGTATTTCTGGCACTGGTTCTGGGACACCGGCAACGGCGATATCGGCAACCAGGGCGTGCATGAAATGGGCATTGCCCGCTGGGGCCTGGGCGATCCCGAATGGCCCAAGACCGCCGTTTCGTTCGGTGGCAAGCTCGGGATTGACGATGACACCGAAACTCCGAACACGCTGATGGCCGGATTCAACTACGGTGACCGGGAGATCATGTTCGAAGGGGCGAAGGAACCAGGCAGGGGCGGGTGGTTACGGCGGGTCCGGCGGTAGGGCGCGGCGCGGGACGCGGCGCGGCTCCGGCTGCCGCGCCGCCAGCCGGAACCGCGCCTGCGGTGGTCGGTCCGGCCAGCAATCCGCTCAACGTAGCGGTGGGCAATCTGTTCTACGGCACGGAAGGCTGGGCGGCGATGAGCGATCAGGGCTTCCAGGCGTACAAGGGCGAGAGCAGTGAACTCCTCATGGAAGAGCGTCCCGAGCGCGGACAGCCCGGCGGCGACGCCACGGCCGCGCACATGGAGAACTTCCTCTCCGCCGTGCGCTCGCGCAACGAGAAGGAACTGCACGATCCCCTCTCCAACGCAGTTCTCAGCGCGTCGCTCTGCCACCTGGCCAACATCAGCTACCGCGCCGGACGCAAACTCACGCTGGAAGCCGGACCCAAGTTCACGGGCGATGCCGAAGCCACCAAAATGCTGACGCGCGATGTCTATCGCAAGCCATACGTAGTCTGACGGGCCATAGCACCGGGGGAGAAACCGGCGGGCGGCAAGCCCTTCTGGTTCGGCGGCGCGCTGTTGTAGATCGTCATTTCTTTTCCGTTGGTGGCTCCGAAAAAGGCTCCGATGATGCCGAAGACTGTGGCTGCCTCAAAGGCAAAGACGCCGGCGCTCTCCCCCTTGTGCACAGTGTTCTTGTCGGTGCCCGACACGACCGCCCCAACCCCGGCAAGCGCGACTCCCCCGCCGGCCCCGATTGCCAGCCCAATCAGCGCCCCCCTGCCGTGCGAGCGCGAGGTCACGCGCCGAATTTCCGCCCGGCCGATCTGGACGGCGTTCGTTTCCGTAAGCTCAATGGACCGCCCATCCGCCTGGCGGAGCGTGCCCGTCAGCGTGAGCCCGCTCCGCGTGGCGGCCTGGACCACTTGGCCCAATTGTGATTTCTCGACGGGCTTCGTCAGGTCCCCGGCTGCCAGCTGGATGCGTCCATCCTGGGGGACCAACTGCAAGCCCTCGTTCCCAACTTCCAGAATCGTGCCGGTCAGCTTCTGTCCACTCTTCAGATACACGTTGACGTTTCGATTCTTCGGGACCCGGCCGAGGCTGTTCCAATCGCCAGCGGCGGCCGAGTGGACCGCAAGAGTCAGAACGGCGAGAACAGGCATTACTATCGCGGTCTGCATTTCAGTACCTCCTGTACAACTCAAGCCATTGGCTGCGGCCACGTGTCCGCGGCGGTTATCGCGAATCGGGTGGTCAGTGCCGGCAGGTGCTGACCTTCTCCAGATCCGGGTCGCCAAAAAAGAGGCCGGAGAAGCCCTTATCCCCGAACTGGCTCTTTGTTAGCGCCTTGATCTTCTGCGCGAGCTTATCGTCTGCCTGCACTTCGAAGTGGCCTTTGGCCTCCAGCGGATAGGTCCACTCGCTTCCATCGGCGAAGCGCACCCGGGTGACGCCGACGGTTACCTGCTTCCCGGCGATCGCCTTGTCGCGAAAGTGCGATACGGCGCGGTCAAATCCGTTATCTGCTTCCGTGACGACCAGGAATCCGCCCGGAGCCACTTTGGCCTTGCATACGCGTCCGGATTGCGTAGCCGCCGGCACGGCACCGGCGCCATCTTCGAGCAGCAGTCCCAACACCGTCTCCGTCACCTCGCGGTCCGAGACATTCACCAGCAACACGCGGAGCATTTCGTCGCCGAATGCGCCTCCGGCGAATTGTAGGGGAGCGCCTGGTTGCGCTCGCAGTTGGCTGAGGCTGATTGAGCCTTGCTGGCCGGCGGCGCCCGCCTGCATCAGAAGAGACACAGCCAATAATGTCGCAGCTTTAGAAATGGCGTTCATAAATCCTCCTTTTCGGACTGTTTCATTGGACTCGGCGTAGCGCAGTTTCCTTGCCGAACGATCTCTTGTCGGCGGCGACGCTGTAAGAACCACCCTGTCATTTTCTTCGCCCAGGACTTCATGCCTGAGCTCGCCGCGGGTCTTGATCCGATCCTTCAGCCAGCCGCTGTCCATTTCGGCCACCCAGGCACTATCCTTCTCCAGGCGGAGTTTGAGGAAGAGATGCACCGGCGGCGGCGCGCCATCACTTGGACAATAAACATCCAGCAGGTACCCGGCGCCTACCTTCATGAGGTGCATGGTCCCCTTGATCTCGTCCGGTCCCGCAATCACGCTGTAGCCGGACTCGGCGCGGGCGACGGTATATCTGGTTATCGCGACTTGGTCCGCGGTCTTGACTTCCTCCCAGGTCCCCAGCAGGGCGGGGTCGAAGACAATGTCTTTACCGTTCGGCAACGCTAGCGGGTGCAGCGAAACCACGCCGGCACATCCGGTGAGGGAAACCAGCGAGGCAATGAGCAGGACAACTTTCGTTTGCGACATGAAAAGCTCCTTAACAGAACATTAACGGCCAAACCACCGGACGGGCGCCATGGTGAGCCAGGGAACGTACGTGATCAGCAGCACGCCGATCAGCAGAATCAGATAAAACGGCAGCGTGGCGCGGTACACGCTGGTCATGGATTGCTTGAACCGGTATGCCGAGAGGCACAGGTTGAGTCCGACGGGAGGCGTCAGGTAACCCAGTTCCAGGTTCGCCAGGAAAATGATGCCGAGCTGGACCGGATCGATGCCGAAGCCCGCGGCAATCGGGGTAATCAGCGGAACCAGGACAATGATCGCCGAGAACACGTCCATGAAAGATCCCTTGAGGATCAAAATGACGTTCAGCGCCAGCAGAAACACATATCGCGAGTGAATGTGGCTCTGCGCCCAGTCCGTGAGCAGATCGGGTACCTGGGCATCCACCAGG